>NZ_NPDM01000013.1 GCF_002812085.1 Leptospira levettii | reverse complement strand
GGTATGACTTCAGGACATGTGTAACGGTTAAGCATCAGGAGAGGGGTAACACTTTTTAGTTAACTTTCTTGGTTTATGAACTTTGTATGAGTTAGGATCAGAAATGATCAAGAATAAATTTTGATCGATGAGACCTAGTTTATTAGAACCGAACCAAATGGAAACGGATTCATTTTCTTTTTTGATCCCCACATTAAAACCGTTAAATGGATTTCCAACCATGATGAGGTTTCCATTGTAATTGATATAACCTCTGTCATTGACATGCCTTTTTTTGAACCCGTAAGGATAAGAAATGAGTAAATCAGCATTCGGATCGAATAGTTTGTTAGATTTCACATAGACTTGTTCAGGAGTCTTCATAGCAAGAGCTTCATGAGGTCTATTTCTGTTAAAATCGATTCTCCATTTGTCGAAGAGTTTTTGGAAGAGGGTGATGTTTCCCACAATCTCATGTTGTAATTCGCGAGCCATGTCCCTATGCATGCGCTCATGAGCGCCATTCTGGTAAGGTTTGCCAGGTTGTATGCGATCGAGCTTAATTCCAAGAGAGAGCCACCAAACAGAGAGTTTAGTGAGTCCCCAAAGGGACTGCATAGAGGCGAAAGGAGGCCCATTGTCAGAGCGAATGACATCAGGTAATCCGTAGATAGAGAATAACCTAGTAAATTCAGCTTTTACGGAAGGAATGTCGCCTTTCTTAAGAGTCTTGATAGAGAGAATGTATTTGGAGAAATCATCACGAACAGTGAGAGGGTTCACTTTTTCACGTTCAGGAGTGTACCACCAACCTTTGAAGTCAACAGTCCAAACATGGTTAGGTCTAGTCGCTTTCTCGGGCATAGAGATTCTTTGCCCTGAGTTTGTAGGTCTTCTTTTTCTCTTAGTATCTAGTAGTCCTGCTTTCTTAAGTATACGTTCAATAGTAGATCTGTTAGGAGCTTTACGATCAGGGAATTGTTTCTTATAAAGTTCTAGTATTTTCTTAGCACCCCAGAACTTTCTATTGTTCTTAATCTTAATGATCTCTAGAATTGTTTCTTCAGCAATCTTAGCTGGAGAGTTTTTTGGAGTCTTCTTCCTATCCAGAAGTCCTTCTTTTCCTTCTCTTAGAAACCTTTCTTTCCACTTATACCCACACTTAGTGGAGATGCCATACTGAGCACATAGCTGAGTAAAATTGACGCCATTCTGGAACGAATCCAGAACGAATTGAAATCTTAAATCCACGGTATTAAACTCCTTCCAAGGCATCCCTAAAGCCCTCCTAAAAAGGTAATCTAAAGGGATGAATAACTTGAAAGTGTTACCTATGTCTTGCTACAAAAGTGTTACCCATGTCCTGAGGCATACA
>NZ_NPDM01000011.1 GCF_002812085.1 Leptospira levettii | reverse complement strand
TATACAAAAATTGTATATTTGTCAAATTGCTTTTTTTTAGATTTCTTACAAACGCCACACGGATGTGGCGATTCTTCCCCGCAATGTTCGCATAACGAACTAGCTAACCGACGTAGGCTGACCCTGAGTCCCGAAAGGGACGTTAGGGACTGGCACGTAGTTTGCGAATGCAAACGAGTGACAGAAAGCCTATGTGCCGAAGGCCAAGCGAGGGCGTAAGACCCGAAGCGCAGTGGTTAGCGTATGTTAATTGCAGTGTCCAAGGTATAATAAAGATAAAATTAAGAAAGAATCAAGGCCAAAAATGTTGGTAAGATGTAAATAAAGTCGACTCTTTCTCTTTGATTAATTTTCGCTGAAATATCCCAAACAGAGCTATGTAAAACAGAACTGTGATTAAAGTAAACAAAGCAAAAGAATAATGAGAAAGACGAAAACTAAATAGAAACATTAATAAAATCTCTTCAAAGAAGCATACAAAATCAAGCACGGCTTTCTCAAAGCATGACAAAGAACCTGAAATTACAGAATCAGCGAAAATTTGAACAGAATATTCAAAATAACTTTTTGGACATTGCAATTAACGAACCAGCCTTAACGACGTTCCGTGTAGCTGAGCCTCTGTAGGAGGCGTTAGCGCGACACGGAATGTGCCTTTAGGCCGAGCGAGGGTCCCACGAGAATCAGATTTCATCAGGAATCTGAGTCGAAGTGGACAAGCGCCCGAGTGAGCGTTAAGGCGATGTTAATTGCAGTTAGTTAATATAGTATAAAAGATTAGTCGAAAGGGTCCTACAATTGAGCGCAAATTTTCTCTTAAATCTTAAAATCGTAAATTACAAACAGAACTTTCAAAGAGAGCAAAGCTTAAATTGTTCTCTTTCTGCACTTTAATCGGCAACACCCTCATAAAAAAATTTGCGCGTTTTCTTCTGTAGATCAACTAATTGCAATTAACGAACTAGGCTAACCGACGTAGGCTGACCCTGAGTCCCGGAACGGGACGTTAGGGACTGGCACGGAGTTTGCGTATGCAAGCGAGTGACAGAAAGCCTATGTGTCGCAGACCAAGCGAGGGCGAAGTCCCGAAGCGCAGTGGTTAGTCGCTGTTATGCGAAGTCGTAGGTTGTTAGATTATTTTTCAATTAATTTACCAGTAACAAATTTATGAATTAAGCTAGAAATAAATGTTTGGTAAGGTAATCCTTCTTCGAAAGCTTTCTTTTGAATTGATTGTAAATCCAATTGATTAAGCCTAATGTTAATCCTTTTGTTCTTTGCTAATGTCGCAGAAGCAGCTTTCTGGTAACTACTGATTAATTTATTATTCAATCCGATTGATTTCCATTCACCAGCTTCATATGATGTGAGAATATCATTTTCTTCTTTAGAAAGGGTAGGAATTTTTTTTGAAGTTTTGTCTATTTTAGATTTCATTGTTGTCGCCATCCTTTAAAAGATAATTTCGAGTAGCTTTTCTGCTTGGTATAATTGTTTTGAGGAAAATTTCATCATTATTCTCAATGAAAGGTACTAAGTAGACGTAGTCTTCAATCTCTATAATGAAGATTGATTGGTTTGGATATTTATCCTTATTTGGGTGTTTAATGATATCCAAAAGAAATCCGTTTTCAATTTGAAAAAGGATTAATTCAAAAGAAATTCCTCGTTCTTTTCTTAAGATTTCGTCTTTCCCTAAATCCCAACGATAATTCTTCACTCATATATAGCTGATGACAATGTGTGCCTCGTGTCAAGGGTTTTTTATTCGAATTCTTCTCTTTAATTTTTAAAAAGTTTTTACTATCTCTTCAGATATTAATTTCCTACGATTACGCATAACGAACTAGCCTTCCCGAAGTTGTCCGACCCTGAGTCCCAACGGGACGTTAGGGACTGGCATGTAGCTTGCGTAAGCAAGGCGAATGCCAGGAGGACAATTTGCCGCAGGCCGAGCGAGGCCTTGTGCCGAAGCGAAGCGGTAAGTCGCTGTTATGCGTAGTAAATTTATTTATCGTTGCATTGAATATTTAAATAAATCACAAATAATCCAATCGAAATTATAGGATATAGTAAGATTTTATATAGAAGCTTTGTTTTGTTTTTCGCTTCAATTTTTTTGAAAATATTTTTAATCGATATGTAATTCAAATAGAACGACAATGGTAGAACAGTAAAAATAATTAGAAGATATATAAGAAATTCGTCTGAGATTCTTATTTTATTAGTAAAAATTGAATATAAGAATAGTAATAGAGCAATTATTAAATAGTCTAAGATATTAGTAAGCCATAAATATTTTTTTGTAATTTTAGATGACATTTCATCAGTTAATAAATTTATTTTTATAGAATAAGAAAAAGCAAGAATACAAATCGGTAAGATGATGAAAATGTTAATTAATGGAAAAAAATCAGACAATGTTAAGTGATCAAAAAGCATAAAATCTATATATTTTTCAAACTTTTACTTTGGAAATGTAATTAACAAGAGTGAAATACTCAATCAGACTCCATAGTATTAAAA
>NZ_NPDM01000010.1 GCF_002812085.1 Leptospira levettii | reverse complement strand
CTTTTACCCATTGAGAGATCGAAACTTTTTCTTATCTGGCAGCTAATACAATTTTTTGAATGTATCTTGATCTAAAGACAATGATAACTGTGGCATGATTGGTAGCCTCCACAACTTCTGATACAAGTATGTTTGTAAGTTTACATTTTGTTGATCTTGTTTCCTGGACCTACGATTCTAATCGATTTTTACCAAATCCCATCCTATAAATTTTTTTTATCCAAATCTCCCATTTGTCCCAGGTAACACTTATATTCTCTTCTGTTTGCCGATGAATCCAACCGTTACTTTTTTCTTAAAATTGTGACACTTTCTCCGTTGGCTTTACATCCATTTGTATGAAACAGAACAAATCAAAGGAAATTACTAAAAGTATTACAAAGGATGTGATGGAGGCGATCCAGTCAGGCAGTCTTCAGAAGTGGGTCAAACCTTGGCGGAGTTTTGGATTTCCAATGAATGCATATACATACAAGTACTATGGTTTACTGAATACCTTTTGGCTCACCAATGACTTAGTGAAGTTCGGGTTTACTTATCCCGTTTGGGCCACTGAGAACCAATGGAAAAAACTCGGTTATTCATTGAAAGCAGGGGAATCGACAAAAACAGAAGTTTTATACCCTTGTCATGTTCAAATTCCAATCATTCCCAAAAAGAAATCTGCAGTTGAAGGTGGCGAGGATGAACTTGAAGAAACGGAAATTAAATATAAATCCTGTTTGGTCCATAAAGCATATCCTGTCCTAAACATTGCTCAAGTGAATGTTCCTGAAAGTGAATATCATTTGTTTGTCAAGATGACGGTTCAAAATGCTCCCGAAAGCGTTGCTCAGTTTGTGAAATCGATCAAACACAAGATGGAGGAGATCGGAAATGATCGAGCAGCGTATGTCGTCCAATCAGATACAATTTGGATGCCAAAAAAGGAGTATTTCATAAGTGAAGCAAACTACTGGGCGGCATACTTACACGAGTTAGGCCATTGGACTGGAGCTTTTCACAGATTGAATCGAGATTTATCTGATGGTATTCGAAATTATGCTTTTGAAGAATTGGTCGCTGAACTTTGCTCGGCTATCTTTGCTGGTGAATTTGGTTTTAGCGGAGAGTTGCAACATAAAGAATACATTGGGTCTTGGCTTAGGATCTTGGAAAACAATCCACGAGCAATTGTTAAAGCAGGATATCTTGCCATGGAAGCTGTGGAATATTTGAAGAAAGAAGCGAAGAAGGGGGTGGGGGCGAGATGAGGCCCTGCCTCATTCACCTTTAAATTTTTTGGCTCCTCTGTAGTTCAAAGCGAAGCATGAAAGTTGAATTATGCGGATTTGACTAACTTAAAATTTGGTCCAACAAAAGTGGGAAAGTCACTTCAAGTTTACATATCGCTTGAATCAGAAAAAGTGAGTTACCACTCAATTGATATACAGGTAATCAAAAATTAAACGAAATCTATTTTTAATTAAAATATATATAATAAAGTTGAATTGGAACGCAATTTATAATTCCATCTTTCCTTTTAATACAAGCCTAAATTGGTATTTCGAAACGCTTATTTGTTATTAAAGACTACTAAAATCGGTTTGACAGTAAAACATCTGTTTGTTTTATATTTGTTTACTGTTAGGCTAAAATTAGTTGATTAAATTTCCTGGATTGATTCTTTTGTGTAAAAATTAGGAAAAACGAATAAATGAAAAAAACAATATGCTTAATCTTGACTCTTCTGAATTCTATTCTTTATGCAGTTGATACACGTGAATCGGCGGTATACATTCGAGGATACGATCTTACAGTAGATTCAGCAACTTTGAAAAATGGGCTAAGTATTCAAAATTCATTAATCATTAATCGATTGATAGGTGGGACGACTAATTTAACAATGCCCGCTACTAATCAATTTAAAGGGAAGGGTGTTGAGTTTGGAATAAATAAGCGTCATAGTGGGCTTTTTGGGACAGATTTTGGAATTTCGTATGCTACTTTGTTTGCAGACTCAAATTACACTGGAGTGTATGCAACATCGTCTCTTAGGTCTGGTTCAGGCTCTTCTGCAATCAATTTAGCTTCTGAAAGTTTTACTGCGTATGAATTTACATCCAATAGACTACGGACGGCAAATATCAAAGTAGCAGAAAACATTTATTTGTTTCATGATTCTGGTCAGAAATTTTTGGAAGGTTTGGCTTTGAGATTAGGTGGTGAAATTTATGGAAATGAAATCAAGGCTACATCTCCATATAACATCTATAATTCTAATATTACAATCAACGGATCGAGAACGCAAGGAAGTGGTTTTGCGGTTGCTCCAATTAATGAGACAACTTACAATGAGGTATATTTGAATGCTATTTTGGGTTTGGGTTATAACTTAAAAATAGCAGAAGGCCATAACCTAACCATTGAATATGAGTATTTAAAAAGTGTGGCAAATTCAGGCGATTACAAAAACAAAACAAAATCTTTGCTAGCACTATCTCCTACACTTGCATTCCCTTCAGAGACAAAAATGAAAGGAAAAGTAGAATCTGAAATGGAAGGGAATCGTATAAGTTTAGGATATCGTTTTATGATTTCAGAAAATGTAAGTTTTGGTTTAAATTATTCTCATTCAGAAGCCACCCATAGAATCGTTGATAGTAAAGTGAAAGAGCCTGGCAATTTTTTTACTTTGTTAACAAGTGGTTCAAGTTTCAACCCAATCCCCTTTTTACTTGGAAGTCAGCCCGGATTCGGACCATACCCTGAAAACAAAGATATTCGTAGGCAAATAGGAATTGAATTCGCTCTTCGATATTAATATAAGAGGATAATTAATCGATGATTAACTAGAATCGGTAATAGCTGGTTTTGGTTAGTCAAATACAAGATTGATTCAATTAGACTTTCAGTTGCCGTGTCACTTATTTCCAAGCAAATTTCATTATTACGGTATATTGCTTTTTAATAACTGCTATGGTTCTGGCAGTTTTGGGTAATTTGGTTGGATTTTTTGGTTTTCAAAATTAATAAGGTATTGACATGGATTTATGAATTTTGTTAGAATTTGATTATGCAGCTAACGCATGATATGCGACATAATATACATTATCGCACGTTGCTCACTGCATCACGTAATGATCTACTCGAAATTCGACAGTAAACGAGGGTGTATTGTCGAATTTTGGATATAGTTTTTCTACCCTAATCTACATTAGGTGCTGTGAATGCTGTACGCATTAACAATATCAGTTTCGATTCAATTGTTTTAACTTATTTGGATCAATTTGATTCTGTTTGGGATTCAGATTTGTCTTCTTCGTATTCTTTACAACTGGTCCTAACTCTTTGTCGGATTCAAACTTCTTGATGAATTGAGTTTGTCTGTTTGGATCAATTTTGGAAAACCTTGAATAAGTGTTGATGGCAAGTTTTCGAAGATGAGAGTTTTCATGAGTGTCTTCAATGGTTTTTTCAAGAGCAACTTGGCTTGTAGGATTTTGGTACAACTCCAATAGACGTATCGCTCTTGCTCGAATAAAAACATAGTTATCTTTGGATTGGGCAATTTTGATCAAATAAGGCAATGGAACATCTGTCACTTTTCCAATTCTTTCTTTGTAAACCTCACCTTCTTCTTGGTGGTGAGAGTTAGAGAGAATCTCTTTGATCTTTAGGTATGTTTGGAGATCTAAATCCTCTGCATTGATTGGAAACATAACAAAGATACAGAGACTTAAAATGATGAATGGGAATCGAACTTGTTTCATTTAATATACCAAAGGATTCAATCTAAGAATCCACCCTTGTTCCGCCGTAATCTCACCTTGTGTGAAACCAACTGCCCCGGACCAAAACATCATATTTCGCCCGCCTGAATTTGTTCCACTTCCCCCCAAACATTCATTTAAATCGATAATACCATTGAAATTGATATCATTTGAAATATGACAGGTAGGTGTGTCTCGGAGTGGATCTTTATCGGCGATCGCTCCATTATCTCCATATGCTTCTGTGACATGCCAAAGCCCTAAGAAGTGTCCTGCTTCATGAGATAAGGTTTCACCAAGTAATACTTGTTCATCGTAAGTCATCACTTCTCCAGGATTGGAATACAATCGATGTGCATCGACAAAGACAACAATCCCTGATTGTTTGGTTCCGAGAATCGTAGCAGGACCTGGAATTCCACCTGACACACCAAGTACACCTCCATATTGGATTTCCTCTCTGACAATGAAAACATTGAGTGCATTCGGTTTGCCCACAAAACTTGTTGTTTGGAACAATCCACCTAGACTCCCTGGAAATCCAGTCTCGGTTCCAAGATCAAAAATCATATCATAACCAGATAAATCTGCTGATATCACAGACACATTGAGTTTGATTCTGACGGATGACTTTGCATAATTTTCTTTCCATCGATTCAAGGCAACTTCGATAGCTTGTTCTGTTTGGATCGGGTACGCTGGCCCATTCCCTCCATTCACAAAGATGAGATTAACATTCAATTTTTTTTCTGAGTTCCAGAAATGGTTTAATCCACTCGTAGAACTAAGAGCGGTTGAAGTTTGAAAATTGGATTCATCAATCTCCAACTTACGACAGGAATTAACAAAGGTAACCTTCGCACCTGAGGGATCTTCGAAATTAAAATCAACTCCCAATGGTTGCGAAGTATCTACCGTATTGGATATGGAAACGGCAGGACTTGTTGCATACGAAGTATCTTTAGCATAAGGTAACATCGAAGTATGGGTATTATAACCGATATAGGTTGCTACGTCTTTATTGAGAAACCCAGTGCTCGGATTATTTCGATCCAAATACCATAACGGAAATAATCCACCTGGAATCGAATCAAGATTCTCTAATACGACTTGGACCATGGGACGCGTTTTGTTCAAAGTAACTGGAGATATCGAGGTATATAGGAATACATCTCCATTGGGAGACCAAGCACCAATGGGAATGGGCTCTATCGATTCCGTTGTCGTACACGGGCCTGTACTGGAATTGAGTAATGAATTGACGAGAAGGAGTGACAAAACATTGTCTGGGATACCTGAGTCGGCTTTCTTTTTGACACAATGAGAGAGAAAGAGCAGTATAGAAAAAAGAATTAGAATTTTGTACTTTCGCATATATAGTTCAACAATTCAAATCGTTGGATTTTTCTGAAATATTCAATTCTTTTAATCTGGAAACAATTTTTTTGCCATATATCGGCTGTTCCACGCATTAGATTCAAAATGAAAATTTCAGTGAAAGTGAAAGCAAACCAAAAGACGCAAAGCCTGGAATTTCAATCCGAGACGGAATGCATAGCAAAGTTAAAATCATTGCCGATCAAAGGCAAAGCCAATCAAGAATTAGTTGGTCTTCTAGCGAAACATTTCGGAGTCACAAAAAAGGATATTGAAATCATTTCCGGCCATGTTTCCAACATAAAAATCGTAGAAATCTCTAATTTGGATTGATAAGTATCAATCACCTACTCCTATCACGTTTCGTTTTTTCTGTTCACAGGATTGTTTTAAAAGTATAATCTGTACAATTTGACAATCCACTCGATTTCTGGAAACATAAGATGAAACAGCCTTCACCACTTCTCCAAACCAAAAACCTCGGAAAAACATACCAAGTTGGCGAAGTGCCTCTCGTTGCTCTTCATTCGGTCAATGTCGATTTTTTTGAAGGGGAACTGGTTGTCATGTTAGGAGCCTCAGGGTCTGGCAAATCTACCCTTCTCAATATTTTAGGTGGTTTGGATACCGCAACCACTGGAGAAGTGCTTTTCCATGGAAACACATTAGCACTCGAGTCAGATGAAGGCCTAACCCTCTACCGAAGGAACCATGTGGGTTTTGTCTTTCAGTTCTATAATTTAATCCCAAGTTTGACTGCAGAAGAAAACGTAAGACTTGTAACCGATCTATCAAAAAATTCCATGTCACCATTGGAAGCTCTCACACTTGTGAAATTAAGTGAAAGAAAAGATCACTTCCCAGCACAACTTTCCGGTGGCGAACAACAACGGGTTGCCATCGCACGAGCCATTGCCAAAAGACCAGAACTCTTGTTATGTGATGAACCAACGGGAGCATTGGATTTTAAAACAGGAAGGATTGTCTTAGAAGCAATCACTGGGATCAACAAAGACCTAGGAACCACAACCGTTGTGATCACCCATAATGAATCCATCGCTCAAATTGCGGACCGCATCATACTCGTCAAAGATGGAACCATTGTTTCTGACGCGAAGAACAAACACAAAAAATCAGTCTCTGAGGTGAGTTGGTGATTGGCTCCACTCTCAATTTAAAACTGTTACGAGATCTAAAAACGATCTCTTTACAAGGTTTAACTGTTGGACTTGTCATCGCAGCAGGTCTCAGTTATTTCTCCGCATCGTGGTCATCCTATTTTTCTTTATTACAAGCCAAGGAACAATTTTACAGCAAACAAAGTTTATGTGATGGGTTTGTGTATTTGAATCGTGCTCCCAATTTTTTAGAACGAAAAATTGCAGACCTTCCTGGGATTACCAATTTCGAAACAAGGATTTCAAAAGAAATCGTTTTGGATTTCCCAAGCGAAGTGTATCCTTCTGCGGCTCAACTTTTATCCTTAACCGATCACATCAATACCATCTATTTAACCAAAGGATCATTACCAAAACAAAACCAAGAAGTGGTGATCAGCGAAAGTTTTGCCAAAGCAAATGATTTAGAACCTGGAGCAGAACTCTCTACGATCATTGGAGGGAAACGTGTCCTACTTACGGTCACAGGGATTGGACTCTCTCCAGAATTTGTCTATGTCTTTCGCCCAGGAAACCCTCTCCCTGATGACAAACACTATGGAATCTTCTGGATGAAACGAGAGGCTATCGAAGCCAATTTTAATTTTGAATCCTCCTTCAATCAGGTGATTTTCCAACTCACAAAAGATCCCTTAGATCGAAAGAGAACACTACACGACTTAGATTTAATCCTGGATGAATACGGTGGCCTTGGTGCCAAAGAACGAAAGTTTTTACCTTCCGAATCCTTTTTAAACGATGAATTTAGACAACTGCGGACAACAGCAGTTTTCCTTCCTGGGATCTTCCTTGCCATCGCGGCCTTTTTATTACACATCATCTCCAATCGTCTCATCACAAAAGAAAGAGAACAAATTGCAACCTTACGCGCATTAGGATACACTGCCTTACAAATTGTTTTCCATTATCTAAAACTCATTTCCTTTATCACTGCAATTAGCAGTATGCTCGGAATTTTCATTGGGTACATTCTTGGAAATGCGATGACAAACCTATATGGAGAATTTTATAAATTCCCCCATTTGATTCCTGTATTCCCACCTCTTTTGATGTTCTTTAGTTTTTTCTTTGGAATCTTCATTGGCGGGATCGGCACTCTTTTTTCCTTATACAGCATCATCAAACTAGACCCAGCACAAGCCATGCGCCCTGCTCCCCCCGGGAAATATTCCATCGCA
Organism: Leptospira levettii; assembly: GCF_002812085.1. Classification (NCBI taxonomy): domain Bacteria; kingdom Pseudomonadati; phylum Spirochaetota; class Leptospiria; order Leptospirales; family Leptospiraceae; genus Leptospira; species Leptospira levettii. Next base: position 48,508 of record NZ_NPDM01000010.1, on the reverse strand, counting down.
TTTTGGGAATCATGGATCACCAATATGCAAACCATCCAAAGGATGGTACTCCGAAACTTATTCAAAAGGCCCATGCGAACACTCTTAACGATTCTTGGATTATCCACATCCATTATGATCATGATCATTGGAAACTTCATCCAAGATACAGTTGGATCTCTTTTGGATTTGCAGTTTAATACTATCCAACGTGAGTCATTGACATTAACATTTCGTAATCCCATCCATGAGTCTGTTTTATTCGAACTGAAAGAGATGGATGGAGTTTTCCTTGCGGAAGGGCAAAGGTCCATTCCGATTAAGATGACAAAGGACAGGAAGAGTAAAGACATAGTCCTCACAGGCCTTCCCGATCATTCCGAATTAAGAAAAATTCTCGGACAAGATTTAAAACCCTTACAAATTCCAATTTCTGGAATCATGGTAAACCAAGACTTAGCAAAACGGATGGACATCCATATGGGTGAAACAATTCAAATCGAAACTCTTGATGGAGAAAAAAAGAAATTTTCTGTCCAAGTCACATCCTTTGCCAATGAAATTTTGGGACAAGGTGTATTCATAAACAAAGAGAATTTGAATCGAATCTTAGAAGAAGGAAATCTCATCAATACTGCTTTGTTAAAAACAGATCCAAAGAAAGACATTGAGTTAATCAAAGAATTTAAAGATGATCCACTCGTCATTGGTCTTTTTTCCAAAACAGCCATCCTCAAGGGGTTCCAAGAAGTGATGCAGAGATCCTTACAATCTACCTCTGTCATCATCCTCATTTTTACTGTCATCATCTCGATAGGAGTGATCTACAATACGGCAATGATCACTCTCTCCGAAAGGATTTATGAATTAGGAAGTTTGCGGATCTTAGGATTCACGTTAAAAGAGGTATTTGCCATCATTGCTTGGGAATTATCATGGCAAATTCTATGTGCCATTCCCATCGGGTGTTTCTTTGGATACCAAGTGGCAAATTTAATCTTAAATAGTAATGAAACAGAAGGATTCAAAATTCCCGCCACGATTTACCCTTCCACATATTATTATTCAATCCTACTTGCTTTAATCACAGCGGGGATTAGCTATTTGATTGTATTTAGGAAATTAAAAACCATGGATTTATTAAGTGTTTTAAAGGTAAGGGAATAAAAGATGCAAATGGATTTCGTAGAAATATTAAAATCTAAGAATGCAAAGATTGGGATTGGAGTATTATTGCTTGTTGGTTTCTCCTTCTTAATTTTACGCAAGAATCCCAAACCAGTTGAGATCTCAAAAGTATCCAAAGGAACGTACCAACAAATCCTTTCCGTCCAAGGGAAATCAAAGATCAAAGAATTATATACTGTGTATTCGCCTGTGAATGGGGTGATGCGAAGGGTAGAACTCCATGCGGGTGACCAAGTGAGGAAAGGTATGACCCTACTCACTGTCGATTGGGACATTGTCAAAACTGTGAAAGCCAATACGAATGGCCAAATTTTAAAAGTATACAGAGAGAGTGCTGGTCCCGTTGCCATGGAGGAAAGAATCTTAGAGTATGGCGATCTTTCCAAACTAGAAATCATAGCCTATATCTTAACGGAAGACATGCCAGAACTGACATTAGGTGATCCTGTGAATCTGTCTGGATTTGGCGAACAAATCTTAAAAGGGAAAATCGCAAACATTGAACCCGCAGCCATTACGAAGGTTTCTTCTCTTGGAGTGGAAGAACAAAGAGTTCCTATATCAATCGCATTTGATCCTCCGAGTGGAATGGGTGATGGTTATGAATTAGAATGTAAGATCATTCTCTTCGAAAAACCAAACTCCATTCTCATACCAAGTTCAGCACTCTTCCGCCAAGATGACAAATGGGCGGTGTATACTGTTGAGAAGAAAAAAGCAAAATTACGATTTGTAAACGTAGAAAACCAAAGTGAAGGGATTAGTCTCATCAACGATGGTTTGAAGGAAGGAGAATCCATCATTTTGTATCCAGGTGATGGAATCTCTGATGGCACAAAAGTTGTCGCGGAGTAACGCTTAATTGCCTTTGGGAAGAGTGAAGTAAAATTTAGATCCCTTCCCTACTTCACTCTCCACAAAAATTTTCCCATGGTTTTTTTCGATAAATTCCTTACAAAGGATCAAACCAAGAGTTGTGCCTCTTTCGCCTAAGGTTCCTGGCATACTTTTTTGTTTGGCATCAATTTGAAAAAACGTACTTCGAATTTCATCTGATATTCCTGTCCCAAAATCTTCTACTTGAATGGATACATTTCCATCCTTTAGTTCTGCAGTGATCTTTACTTCCCCACCAACATGAGAATACTTAATCGCATTAGAAACTAAATTTCTTAATATCGTTTCTAACATATTCTCATCAGCAAAAACATAAATATCATTCCCAACTAAATTCTGAACCCGAATCCCTTTATTTGATGTCATAAACGTAAAGTAAGAGATAACAGTATCCACCGACGTTTTCACGGATACATTCTCTGGTAAAAATGATATCTCATTGGTTTGAGACCTAGCCCAAGTTAATAAATTTTCAAGTAAGGCATACACTTCACCTGAGGATTGGTATAAAATATTCAGATCATTTCGTATTCGTTTCGGAGACCTGGTTTCCATATCTTCCAATATCATGCCAATGAATGTATTCATCCCACCGATAGGACCCTTTAGATCATGAGATATGATGGAGAAAAATTTATCTTTTGTTTGGTTTAATAATTGTAGTTCCTTAAAATAACGATTCATCTCCTCTTCTGATTTTTTCCTGCCATCAATATCACGAGAGACACCGAGTAATTCTATTTCTGAATTTTGGTTCTTTTGAAAGACTGTATTGGCTTCAATCCAAATCGTAGATCCATCCTTTCGCACTAACTCAAGTTCGTAGGCATAAGGGATTTTCATACTGGAAGTACGAAAATCATTCATCCGTGGGATTAACAATTCCTTCAATTGCAAATAAGAATCTTGTGTATATGCATTCGATAGGTGTTGATCTGATGCTTCCTGGATGGAATACCCTGTCACTTGCGTAATGGAAGGACTCACATACGTAAACTTTTCTAAATCAAAATTCCATACCCAAATGATATCAGTCGAATTTTCGGCGAGCGATTTGTATTTCTCTTCATCTTGGATTTGTCCTTTGATAAAGATATCAATGCACATTAATAAAAAACCAAATGTAATCAGGACAGAGATAATATAAAAAAATAAATAGGTAATGTCTTGGATTGGCCCTTTCCCAAATGCAATTTGAGTGACTGAAACTTCCGTAAATGTATAAACAAGAACTCGGCCAAAAAGAAATAAACCGCTAAAGAGGAAAAAATAAAATATAAAATTCCCTGTTAGTCGTTGTCTTTTGTTCTCAACATAGATCGTTTTTGCTGTGAGAAAAAAATAAACGCTCGGAAAGAAAGAAAGAATCGAGATCCGGTATTGTGGTGGGAATGTTGAAAACTGATAGAGTACAAGTGTTCCAAACAGTACTGCCGCAAAGAAGATTCCTACTTTCCAATTTGCTTTTTTCCCAAATAAATTCACAATGATAACATGATAAGACACAATCGATAAGAATATGAAGGTGTTACCAAAACTAATGGATACCCAATCAGGGACTTGGCCCCGAAGAGCGCCCATGACAATCCAGCCAAAACCTTGCAACAAAGTCGCAAGGGACCAAGCCTTCACCATCCTGAGTTTTTTAAAATAATAACCCGAAGCAAACCATAGGCCAGCCGACATCAAAAGACATCCGACAATATTGATAAAAACAACGGTTCTTGGATCTAAATTCATGAAGTGCGACAGGATAACGAGTATTTGTATAGAAAATTGAAAAGAGGCGAAACGCAACTCATTTTAAAGACTAAGCAGATAATATGTTTTGAATCAGAATGATTCCAATCTAGTAGTTCCACTAAGGATAGAGTAAAACCAATTTAAGTCAAACGAGTGTTATAAAACAAACGATGGAAGAGGATTGTAAGTGATTCTCTAAATTGCTCTGTTTGCTTCTCTTTTGTTCTACCATTCAATCGTTTACGTGGCTTGTTGGAAACAGAGAGTGCGTTCCCATGAATGAAATCAACCAAAATGTCCCTGGTGAGTTCTGGATCCTCGTAGGGACTTGAGGCTTGGATCAAATCCAAGATCATATCATTTAACAGTCTCACTGCCGGGTATTCCTCGTTTGGACTTTGGATCAGGTATAAAGACAAATCAATGTATTGGATAAAAAAGGATCTATACTCTATAAGCACTGATTCCAATTTTTCTTTCTCTTTCGCTTTTGTTTCCTCCAATTGTAATCCCTCATAAAATTTGCGAAAGACTACATCCACAAGCTCGGCCAAAAGTTGGTCTTTATTTTTGAAGTAATAGTATATCGTCATCGGATCGATTGCTAATTTTTCAGCGAGTTTTCGCATACTGAAGGACTTTAATCCTTCTTTTTTTAGCAAACGTAAGGCCTGATTTGTGATTTTTTCTTTCATTTTCTGATAATTTCTACAGTGTAGAAATATGATATCATTAAAAGCATATATTGCAACTAGCCTAGACGGATTGATTGCAAAAAAAGATGGATCCGTCGACTGGCTTCACTCGGAAAAATACCATCTGGAAAATGAAGACTTCGGATACGAAAAGTTTATGAAATCCATCGATTGTATCGTGATGGGTCGAATTACGTTTGAAACTGTTTTACAGTTCGAACCCTATCCATTCGAAAACGTACCTGTTATCGTGGTATCAAACAATCCAAACTACCAAATCAAATCGAAACATCAGATTACGATCTTCACACGCTCGTTACGAGAACTCATAGCTTTTCTCGAATCGAATCAGTACCAAAATGTCTATGTGGACGGTGGGAAACTCATCCAATCGTTTCTTAAAGAATCCCTATTGGATGAAATCACAATCACTCAAATTCCAATAGTACTTGGAAGTGGGATCCCACTCTTTAATGGTATTGAGAGAGAGATTGATCTGAAACATAGAAAAACACAAACCTTTCCGAATGGATTTGTCCAAACTGAATATGTGATAGTGAAATAAGGAATGTTATGTGCAAGGACGGTCAAGTGAACGTTAAATATTAAAATTCCTAATTTAAGACGACAAAGAAAGACAATTTCTACAGGAAAATCAATTGACAAAAGTGGTCACAATGGTCACAATTTAATATTATGATATCGGTCGGAATTCGCGAATTAAAATCTCATCTTAGCCAATATATCGAATTAGTTAAAAATGGTGAAAATGTGCTCATTACAGAGCACAACAGAGTTGTTGCAGAACTCAAATATCCCGAAAAAGAAAACTCCGACAATAATGTACAAAAAATTCTGAATCAACTTGCAAGCGAAGGAAAATTAATTCCTGCTAAACGAAAATCTACACAAATCAGTAAAATTCAAAAACAAAACCTAACTCATAAAAAACAAGGAGATTGGTGGGCCTTATACCAAGACTCAAAAGAAGATAAGTTTTAATATAAATGATCTACTATATTGAATCTAGTATTATACTTTCTATCATTCTAGGGGATCATTTTAACGATAAGGCAGTAAAAATTTGGAATGCTCCTAGCGAAAAAGTGAGTTCTATCCTTACCCTAATAGAAGCGACTATTGTTTTAAGAAGATTCTTTAAAAATAACAAAAAGAACCTTTCTGCGCAATGGCTTTCGAAGCATGAAAAACTACTAAAAGAATTACTTTCTGAATGTTCCTTAATGAAAATTGACGAGAGTATTCAATCAATCATTGAATTAAAGAAGGAAATTGCAGATTGTAGGTCTTTAGATGGTATCCATGTTGCAACTGCAATTTTTTTAAAAGATGTTATGCATTCATCAAACTTTGCATTTCATAGTTTTGATACTAGAGTCAATGAAGTAGCGGCAAAATTCGGATTAAAACCAGACGTCGTATAATATCGCGGAAAAGCTGTAATACGGGACTTAAAGCTAGGGAACATCGTCTCTCTTAAATCATATGCGCAAAGACGAAAAAAACTTAAGTCTGACAAAAAAAATAGGACTTGACTGTAATACACTTCCGTATTACATTTTTAAATTATGATCAGCCTACGCCTGCCCCCAGAACTAGAAAGAAAACTAGATTCATTTGCAAAATCTGAAGGGAAAAGTCGCACAGAAATAGTGAAGGAATCTATTCTGCACTATATCAAAAGTCGTGGGGATAACAAAACTCCCTATGAATTAGGTTTAGATTTGTTTGGAAAATATGATTCTGCGAATTCTGATTTAGCTCAGAATCGAAAAGCTTACCTACAGAAAGCAATCGGAAAGAAGAATGAAACACGTAGCTCTCATTGATTCCGGTCCTATCATTGCGTTATTCAATTCGAAAGATAAGTTCCACAAACAGACTCTAAAATTTCTTAAATCTTATCATGGTGAATTAGTTTCTTCGTGGCCAGTGATTACCGAAGTTATATATCTGCTTTCTTTCTCAGTTGAAGCACAATCAGACTTTCTTGAATGGATTGAAAGAGGAAGTATCAAAATATTTGATTTAAATATCGAGGATCTTAAATATATTAAAAATCGAATGAGAAAGTATTCAGATCTACCTATGGATTTAGCTGATGCTTCCTTAATGTGTATTTCGGAAAAAATGGGAATCGAACGAATCGTTAGTATTGATTTAGACTTTTCGATTTACAAAAACTTAAAAGGGAAATTTTTACAAAACCTTTTTAAAGTTTAAATCCGACCAAGTGCATAACAGCATTTTGAGAAGGTGCACATAAGATAGAAATAGACTCATGCAAAAAATCCTAACCCCACATGACGAAAGACTCACCGATTATTCGCTTCTGAAATCGAAGGAATCACTGTCTGATACTTTCGTTGCGGATCATGAAAAAACAGCCGTTAGATTGCTTTTATCAGATTTTGAAGTCCAATCGGTTTTTTGCACAGAGAAATATTGGCAAAAACACAAAGACCTCATCACATCCAAATTACAAAATGAAGAGATGTGTTTTGTTGCCGATAAATCCATCTTTGAAGAAACCATTGGTTTCCATGTGCACCAAGGGTTTATGGCAGTTGGGAAACAAAAATGGGCAAAAGAAGAAGACCTAACGTCTCCCATCCTTATCCTCAATGCAATCGTTGATAGTGAAAATATAGGCTCAATCCTTCGTTGTGCAGCAGCCTTTGGCATCCAATCGGTGTTACTCGATACCAAGTCAGCCTCACCCTACCTCAGACGTTCTGTCAGAGTCTCCATGGGTGCAATCTTCCAATTGAAGGTAGCAAAATCAGCCAACCTACCCGAATCGATTCACCGAATGAAGAAGAGGTCTGCGAAAGTGATCGCACTCGCCCTTCCCAAGGAAAATTCAGATCACATTCCAAAATCAAAAACCATCCAAGAGATGGGAAAACAAGAGAACTTAGTTCTCATCATTGGGAATGAAGCTAACGGGATTGAGGAAACTGTGTTGGATTCATCAGATGCGATTGGTTACATCCCAATGAAAAACCAAATCGATTCACTGAATGTATCCCATGCCTTGGCTGTGGCTCTTTCACACCTTCTTTAAATCTTAGTTATCCCAATCCCAAAAAAAATCTTTATTCGTCATCTCTGGTTCTGCGTTTTCTTTCGGAGTAGAGGGAGAAGGATTGGCATCATCCAAATCACGGTTTGCATTTTCTAAATCTAACGTTTCTTTTAACCAATATTCTTCTGTTCCGAAATGAGGGAAAAGAGAGGGAAACGATGGATCTTCCCAACGTTTTCCAATCCATGCTGCATAATGGATGAATCGAATGATTCGTAATGGTTCAATTAATTTGAGCCAGTTTTCATCAAAGTCTGCAAACATACAGTAACCAGCAAAAAAATCAAAGAACTCATGTTTACGATCTGCTTCCCCAAACGGAAGTAACATCCAAAAATCTTGAACAATGGGTCCATGTAAAAAATCATCAAAATCTAAAATGCTAAATCCATCGGGAGAGATTAATAAATTCCCTTTGTGACAATCGCCATGAATCCTTTGGGAAGGGATATGGTATTCTTTTGTCAGTGATTCAAAAACTGCAAAGGCACTGCGTGCATTTGTTTCGTACCGTTCCGCCAAAGTTTGATTCGTGATGAATTTTTGATCCAAGATATATTGCAGCGCAGTGAGTCCATAACTTGGTATATCAAGTGATGGTCTACTTTTGATTTGACTTCGTTTCCCAACAGAATGGATCCTTCCGAGGAGTGCTCCCACTCGTTCCAAATCGTTTGATTGGATTTCTTCTACAATCCTTCCATTGCGTAAAGGCCAAATGGCAAAGTAAATTCCTTCCCATTCGAAGAGTGTTTTTCCATCAATTGCGATCGGTGCAAGAACAGGGATTTCTTCTGCCGCTAACTCTTGTAAAAAAGCATGTTCTTCTAGGATTTGTTTTTGGTTCCATTTCCCTGGTCGATAGAATTTAACAACAATCCTTCCAGCTTTTGCCGTTTCGATATCGTAAACACGATTCTCAACACTATTTAATACAAAATACCTTCCGGTTGTTTCATACCCAAGGGATTCGATCGCATTTAAAATCGTATCGGGGGTTAATTGGTAAAAAGAATGATGGAGGTTCAAGTGGATAATCAGATATGTTAGCTAACGATTTTATTTCGTCCAGAAGACTTTGCTTCGTATAAATTTTTATCCGCGATTTTTAACAATTCTTGGTTCGATTGGAAGTCCGATAATTCTCCGCCAGCAACTCCACCACTAAAGGTAAAATGGAAAACTTGGTCCGTATCCGATTTCATTTCCAGTTTGGAAACATTCTCTCTCACGCGGTCTAAGATTCTTGTCGCATCGGCAACGCCCGTTTCTGGGAATAGGATGACAAACTCTTCCCCTCCAAACCGAGAGATGATATCTGATTTACGAAAACTTGTTTTTAATTCATGGGCCAATTGTTTGATCACTTGGTCTCCAATTTCGTGACCAAATGTGTCGTTGATATTCTTAAATTTATCGAGATCAATCATTGCCAGTGATAATTGGCTATTATGCCTTTTGCAACGTTGGAATTCTTGTTCGATCCTTTCTTCCATATAACGCCGATTATATAGATTGGTCATCACATCTCGGATCGCAGTTTCACGCAATTGGTCATGTAACGCTTTGATTCGTAAGGCACTAAAAATTCTTGCAAGTAATTCGATTTCTTTGGCAGGTTTTGTGATGTAGTCTGTTGCCCCTGCCTCTATCGCGATTTTAAAATATTCGGGTTCTGTATGGCCTGTTACCATAATGATGGGAAGCCAACCTACGGGCGACGTCGAGAGTATATCCGAAATTAATTCGATACCATTGCCATCCGGTAATTCCCAATCGAGTAATACTACATCGATTGGTTCACCGAGTATTTTTTCCCGTGCTTCTGAAATGGTTTCAGCTTCAATCGCGATGTAACCATTTTTGGTAATCCACCTGCTGAGAACTTTCCTTTGCAGTTCAGAATCTTCAATGATAAGGATTTTTCTCTGACCTTTCGGCATTCACCTATCGTTTACTTTTTCTTTTTTTTACCTAGTATTTTTTCTACTTCACCAGGTTCCATTGGAACTTTTACAATGGTCCCACCTTCTTTTCTGACTTGGTCTAAATCAACAACTGCTCCCGACAATAACCTTGCCGCTTTTTTAGAATTATCTTTCACTCCATAAACAACCCATTTACCACCTTCAAGGGATAACACTAAATACGTACAATCAGCTGCTGCCAAAATCGAATGCGCAGAGATCTGTGCCATAAATTCATAACTGAGTACGATACCTGTCCCCACAGCGACTCCTGAAGGCACACCAATGGCTTTACCTACTTGGTAAACTCCATAAAACGTACCCACTCCAAACGAAGTAGCAGAGCCAACAACTCCCACTGTGCCAGACGTAGCTTTGGTGGAAGCATAGGTAACTACCTCAGTGGTGGCAGAAGTCCCAGCCACAGCACCACCTGCTACCGTTCCTGTCACAGCAAGCCCTCCCCCTAAGACTGTTTGGCCTGCCGTCACACCCACATAACTCATAGGAGCAAGGATGTATTTACCAGACGACTCAGTGACAAAGGCAGCCGACTTCACAGAATAAGCAGATGACTTTCTAGACATAGCGGATGTGACTTTCGCACCCTTATCGAGCGACTGGACAGATTCATGTACCACAACTTCTGTACTATTGATGATAGAACCAAGAACGAGTTCAATGCTAGGTGCTGTCAGATACACAACACCTTTTCCTGTTAATGTAATTGTCTCAACTAAACCATACATGGTGGTACCAGCTGCATTCGTACCTAGGGCAACAGGATAAATGAGTCCATTCCAAGTCACATACCCTACGGATAATAAAGCAAACTTACTGATCGGTTTGATGATACTGTCATATAATATTGCTTTGGTGGCTCTGGAAAAGGATTTGAGTAAAGCAGTCGGGATCCCTTCATCTTTGTCAGCAATGGCTTCAATTTCTCCCTTAGCTTTCCCTAACTCTTCTTTTGTATCTTTTCCATATTGGAAAATGGTTTCTTTCCAACTTCCAAATATACTTTCAGAAACAGCGGATCGAATCTCATTGATTTCAGAATTTCGACTAAAGAATCCACCTTTTCGAAAGTCTTCGTAGGATTCATTCCAAGAATTTTTTAATGCTTCATCTAAGTCAATGTAACCATACACAGTGGATTCAAAATCCTTTTGGAAATTCTCTTGGTACTTTTGGAATCTTTTTTTGGCAGAGGGAGATGTATCCTTTGGCATCTCTCGATTGAGTTGCATCTCTGCCCATTCATCCCACTCTTTGCGAATCTCCGCTGATTTGGCAATCACTGCTTCGTGACTTTGTTTCCCTCGATCAAAGGATGATCCGATAAGTCCATAGGATTCCGCAACCGACGCATACATGATGAAGAGTCCAGGTTTCGTTGCGTTTTCACTTAAGAACTTCTGAACTTGTTCTCCCTTGTCATTGATGTTCCCTGCAGCTTTCCAACTCATCTTTGTTCCGTTTTTGACAACCACAACTGATTCAGATGCTTTGAGGATTGATTTGGAAAATTGTTCGGCAGCAAAATCATACCGCCTTCCAAGAACCGTAATTGATGCTTCTTCCATCGGAGGGATAAACTTAATGCTTGTACCTTTCACAGGCAATGCACCTTGGTAGTACAAAGAGCTATGACCTTCGATCACAAGTTTTTTGGTATTCTTTAATGGATCTTCTGCTTTCTTATCCGAGCTTGCACAATACGAAATGGAAAAACATAATATGAGTCCAAGGATTGGTTTTTTAATTTGATTGAATTTCATTTCGCTTGCGCCTCTAATTTTTTGGAACGTTTCAGTTGTTCTGACATCTCAGCATCTAATACTTTTTTGATGAGTTTAGGATCATCTGATAGGATTTTCACTTTCCCTTTCTTTTTGGCTTCTTCTAAGTTGATCACAGTACCTGTTGGGATATCCTCTTCATCCAAATAATTTCCTTTTACATAGGCAATCACAACCCTTGGTCCATCATACATGATGAGGATTGGTCCATCCACGGCAGTGAGTAAAATCTGCGGAGGTAGTACCGTGAGTGCCGAATAACCTAACACAATCCCTGAACTCATTGTATACATCCCTGCTTCTGCCACACCCGTTGTGAGATCGTATGTGAGCCCAGTGGCATAGGCAGTTGATTCATAACCCACTCCACCTGTCGCACCAATGGCACCACCAGCGGTTGTCGCCGCAACAGAGGTTACTTGGTTAAAGAGTGCAATCGATGTACCTGAAGTGTAAGTAGGAACCGTTGCCGAGGCAGATAGAATCCCGATCGAACTAAACATCCCTGCTTCGAGTGTTGGAGAGAACACACGGTAACCAGCTTTTGTTCCGTAATAAAAAACAAGCCCAGTCGAAACGAGAGCATTCGAAGAAAAATTCATCCCTTGTGAAAGGGGAACATAGACTCCATTGACAAGGAGGAGTTCACCTGTATTCACAGTTGTTTTGGTGATGGGTGAAACAACTACTTCCTTCAAAGCAACCGTATAACCTTGGAAAATATCAATGAGGGCAAGGAGTGCGTTGTCTCTCTCACCTGATTCTTCGTAATTACGAGTGAATTCATCGGATGCTTTTTTAAAGGAATCACCCCATGAGTTCATTACATTCTTCGAATTGGTTTTCAGAGTGGATGTAAACAGTTGGTTCAGTTGGCCAGATTTTTGATTGCGAGCATCTGCATACTTACTGAGTTCTTTATCCAAAAGATCGATGTCCGACTTCACTCTTGGAACTAAATACACATACCCTAATACAAAGCGACTCCCAGCTTCACTAAAACTGGATTTGGAGAGTTTCCACTCTTCTTTCGAAAGTTGTACTCCAGCATCATAAATATCTTCTGTCCTTCTCGTTCCTTCCGAATACCCGTCTTTTGTCCAATTTTTGACGGCATTCATTGTGTTCCCAAGTTTGCCTGGGAAATCTTCACTTCGTTTTTTTAATTTCACAAGCACCATCGCTTTCGCAACGTTTGCACTCATTAGATTTTCTTTGGAAAGGTCGATTGCCTTTTTCCCGGAAGGGATCACAGCCCAACCTTGCTCATACAGATTTTTTCTGGATCCGTAGGAATTGGCAGTTAAAGGAGCAATTTTTTTAAACGTTTGGGGTTTATTGGAAGTGAGGACAGATGTACCGAATACTTTCTCTGATTTTTCTTCACTTAGACAACTCACAAAATTTACGACAAATAACAAAACAACAAAACAATACAATTTCAAATGGTACTTCATAAGTTGGGAGAATGTTATAGAAGGAAATGAATCATGCAACTGAAAAATATATTCCTATTGCTTAATCCATGTTTAGTGAAAGTATTTTACTACATACAAGAATTTGAATGACCTATCGCGATCATTCAAAAGACTACATCATATGAAGAAATTAAACATATACTTTGCTATTATTGCGATTTTGTTATGTGTTGCCGTTATCTTTAAGAAAAATAATCTTACCTTCCAAGCACTCATTTCTCTCTTTGCGATCACACCTAATTCTGAAGTTTTTGATTTCAACACGGCCGACCAAATGGCAAAGGAAAAATTGAAATCAAAATTTGTTCCAACTCCTGTGTATAAAATTCCAGGACTTGATGGAATCAGTTTTGAAGATTACAGACAAATTGAATACAAACCTGATGTTGCAATCTGGAAAAATTTAGCACTCCCCTACCAATTGCATTTTTTCCACCCAGGGCATATCTATAGCAACGGGATCAAAATTTATGAAGTGATTGGAGAAAAGCCAGTAGAGATCCCTTATGATTCGTCTCGGTTTCATTTTGGGAACCTTCCCCTTACAGATGATTTTTATGAGTTAAGTAAAAAACTCCAATACACTGGCTTTCGAGTTCACTATCCCATCAACCAAAAGGAGGCCTTGGAAGAATTCTTAGTCTTCCAAGGTTCTTCTTATTTCCGTGCCTTATCCAAAAACCAAGTCTATGGTTTATCGGGAAGAGGACTTGCCATCAACACTGGCCCCGATGGGAAGGAAGAATTCCCTATCTTTGAAAGTTTTTATATCAAACGCCCTGAGAAAAAAGATTCCTCCATTTTGATTTATGCCATTATGAATAGTGAATCCGTTGTGGGTGCGTATGAATTTTTTGTTACACCTGGTGAGATCACAACCATTGATGTGCGTGCAAAAATTTACTTACGTAAAAAAATCAAACGACTGGGACTTGCTCCCATCACATCCATGTTTCTCTATGGAGAATCCAATATCCCCATCCTTGGAAACATCCACCCAGAGATCCATGACTCTGATGGACTTCTCACTTACCTGGGAGAAGACAACTGGGAATGGAGACCACTCATCAATCCCAAAAAAACCAAACTCACAAATATAGAACTCAACCATCCAAAGGGTTTTGGGCTCATCCAACGAGATCGAAAGTTCAAAAGTTACCAAGATGAAAAATTGCAGTACCACCGAAGGCCAAGCCTTTGGGTAGAGCCCAAGGGTGATTGGGGGGAAGGGGAACTCTATCTTTTAGAATTCACAACCAATCTGGATTCAGATGACAACGTGACTATTTTTTGGGAACCAAACATTCCTCCCAATTTGAATGAAGGGTACGAATACCAATATAAACTCAGTTATATCGAAAAATCACCAGACTCTCACAGCTTGGGCAAAACCACATCCTATTACAAAGGGACTGACCCTCTCTTTCCAAAAGAAAAGATGTTAACACTTTATTTTACTGGTGATAATCTAAAAGCACTAGATCCAAAAACAGAGCTCAATGCCATCATCAAAAATGATATGATCCCACCGGATCAAATTCGTTATAAAATCGAAAAGATCCGTGAACTTGACCAATGGAGATTACAAATTTGGCACTCGTCGCCAATCGAAGTTTCTACTTGGAATGTTTATTTGGAGAAAGAAAATCAAAAAATCACAGAAACATGGATCTACAGAGATGGCATCTCCAAATAACACTTTGTACCAAACTGAGTTTAGTGAACGGATACGAACGTTTCTTTTGTTATCAGGAATTCAAAGTGAATATAACATTTCGAATACTCTTTCCCAATTTTTCCAAAACACTAACCTATCTTATGAGTGGGATAGGGATTGGTCTCTTTGGATGGGTTATGTAAACGCAAACAAAATCAGTACGGAATCCCCACTTCCATTCCCAAACAGAGCTTGGCAATTTGGTTCGATGGTCCCCAAGGATTCTGATTGGAAAACCGATCCTATCAAGTCAAAGGAATCCATCATCAGTTCCTTTAAACCCATCTTCGTTTTAGTTTCCATTTTCCTTTGGAGTGCCCTCTACTACCTCATCATCTTTAGGTTATTATGATCCAATTACATCGAATTTTATTTTTTACTGTCTTCCTTATTCCCATCATCATTGGGCTCACTACCTTTGCCCAAATCATCTCCTTTGGTGGAGTTGAATTAACCGAATACTACCAATTCATCACCTTACTATTTCTTTTGCCCATGTTATCCTATGGGGCAACCACTTCTCTTTTTGGATTTTTGATTTCTCTTTTGAAACAAGGTGACCCCTTACTCAAAGCAAAAAAAATCCCAGAGAAGGAATTGGATTTTCCAAGTATCGATCGTGTCCCGGTTGCCCTTGTCATGCCAGTCTATGAAGAAAATGAAGTCTCGATCTTTGCAAGGATCAAAGTGATTTATGAATCACTCGAGAAATACCATTCCCTTCCCAAATTAGATTTTTTTATCTTAAGTGATACGAGAACTCCTGAAAAATGGATCAAAGAAGAAGCTGCTTATCTTGAGTTATGTGAATCCACTGGGAATTATCAAAAATTCCATTACCGCAGGAGAAAAAGTAACCTCAACGGAAAGAGTGGGAACATCGCAGACTTTTGCCGTCGTTGGGGCAATCGGTATGAGCACATGATCATACTAGATGCTGATAGTTTGATGAGTGGGGAAATCATTGTACAACTCATTGCGATGATGGAACAAAACCCAAAGGCAGGCATCATCCAAACCAATTCTAAATTATTCCGTGCCACAACTCTCTTCCAAAAATTAACTGAATTTTCGTCTCATCTCTTTAGTTCTTATTTCTTAAAAGGTGCTAGTTTTTGGCAAATCAATGCCAACAGTTATTGGGGCCACAATGCCATCTTACGCATCAAACCCTTTATGGAATACTGTGCCCTCCCCCACCTTCCTGAGTATGGTGGGCTTGGCGGGAAAATTTTAAGCCATGATACCGTCGAAGCAAGCCTCATGCGGAAGGCTGGGTACGAAGTCTTATGTGCATATGAACTAGAAGGAAGTTACGAAGAGAACCCACCGAATATCATCGATGTTTTGAAACGAGACCAGAGGTGGTGCCAAGGGAATTTACAACATTTTTGGTTTTTATTTGGAAAGAAAATTCCCTTTATCAATCGAATCCACATTTTAAATGGAATTTTATCTTACCTCAATTCACCCATATGGTTATGTTATATCTTACTTAGTTTGTGGAATTATATCGAAGAAAGTAAGTTCCTAAACTACTCCATGCTTCCTGAAGAGTTCGAATACTTTAAAGCACAGATTTATGACCCTTTATATTTAAAACTTTTGTATCTTTCCTTACTCCTACTCTTTTTGCCTAGGGTTCTCAGTTACTTCAGTTTACCGTTAAAACAAATCTTCCTAAAGTTTCCGGCCTTCTTTTTAGAGACTTTATTTTCTATTCTCATCGCACCTATCTATATGATTTACCATAGCATTTTTGTGGTGTCTATCTTCTTAAACAAAAAGATCTCCTGGGGACCCCAGAATCGGGATGCGGAATCAAGTTACCCTTTCTCCTATGTGGTTTCTTCCTTTTTTGGAATCACCATCCTGGGGCTTGTTTCTGCTTATATCAGTTACTCTTATTCTCTGATGTTATTTTTCTTAACGATGCCCATTTGGATTGGTTGGACTCTTTCCATCCCACTTGTAATGTTCACAAGCCGCGAACAAAAATCCTTACACTCGTTTTTTGATCTCTCGTACTGGAAACCCAATCGTGGTCTCACAAACAATTTGAGAGAAGAGCTCGCTCGGAGTGATGAAAAACGAATGGAAGGAAAAGAAATTTTTTATGCACTTGTGCACCCAGTTTTCCACAAGAAACACAAACAATTACAAGGGAACAAATCCTATAGGTCGAAAGTTTCTGACTCCATCACAAATGATTTTGAAATCTTACTGGGGAAAGGACCAAATCAATTGGATCGAAAAAAATTACTCAACATCCTTTCCAATCGTGAATTGTTAGATTTATTTTTTCAAAAATTTTGGACTTCTGAAAAATCCAAATGGGGACAGTATTGGAAAAACATTTGGGAAGAGATCAACCCATCTTCTTTTCCATAATCCGCCAATAATAAGAAGATCGTTTCCAGTCTTCAATAAAACCACAGTGACCACCTTTTGCTTCAATGACTACGTCAATGTAAGCTGATGATGGAATTTCAGTGAACTCTTTCCAGGGGATCACAGGATCATCCATGGATGTTAAAATGGTCGTTGGGACTTTGATGGTTTTGAAAAAAAGATCGGACAAAGTATACGATAAAAAGTATTCATCTACAGAACGAAACTTAGAAAACTCCTTCACCATTTTTTCTGTTAACTCCATGACCGATTGGTATTTATCCAAATCATGAAAGGAATACAAATGGGGAAACAGTTGTCCTTTTTTCTCTAACGAAGATTTCCATGAATTTAAAAAATATTTCCGTAGGAATGGATGGTCATCCATTTTGATGGTAGCACGTTTTGGATCAAGAGCTGGGCTAAAGGCAAAACAATGTTTGAGCCCTGGGATTTTCTCTTCCGCTTTTGCCGTACTATGTTTGCCCGCCATTCTTAAAACAAAATTTCCACCCAGTGAAAACCCAGCCAAATACACGGGAAGTTTGGACTTCACTGACTTTGCAAGTGTGAGTACCGCATCGTATGTTTCTTCGAGTAAACTTCCGTTAAAGATCCCTTCGTTTAAATGGTGGGTGTCTCCGTGGTCTCGGAGATTCAACCGATAGACAGAATAATCTTTTGCTAAAAAATGTTTGGTGGTCCGAATGATGTAGCTGGAATGGATACTCCCTTCCCAACCATGCACCAAAATCACAATGCCTTTAGGACTTGGAACGTCATGAATCCTTGCAAGGAGCGTGACTCCTTTTTTTGTCCTTACCGATCTCCACTCACCCACGAGATTTTTCCCATAGGATTTGTCTGCCTTTGATTTAAAGGAAGCGAGAAAGGACTGCACCATGGGGCCAGAAAAAAGAGGGATCGGTTTGAATAAACTCATCTAGGATAGTTCCTAATCTGAAACGAAACTGTTATTTTTCAATAAATTAACAAAACCCCATCTGGGGAGACGACTCTTTCCATTGACAAAGACTCCTCACTCGTTACAATTCCAACATGAGATTCTTACCCATTTCACTTCTTCTTTTTCTCTTCACTTGCCATACCTATACCCCTTGGAAATCCGGATGGAAACTAAAAGACGGATCCGAAGTTTTTTATGCTGCAGTCTCTGCAAAAGCAAGTGAACAAGCAATCGAATCCGGTAGTTTAGCAATGCGTAGGACTACTTGTGTGAACGCAACAAACCTACTTTCCACTTCCCCTAAACTAACAAGCATTTTGTTAGAAAATGAATCCGTTGAACTCTCGGAAACAGAAATCAAAGACTTGGGTCGCCTGATTGCCACACACAAAATCAAACCCAAACAAGATTCCTGCCAATCGGAAGAAGGTGGTTTTTTCCTCCCAAGCCCTGCATGGGAAAATTGCCAATGTTTGTACCTCATAGAATACCCAGGTGGCAGATCCCAATTCCGCCAAGACATTACCCAAGTCAAATAAACACTTCTATTTTGGGGAAGCAAGCCAACGTTCCCAGTATCGTTGTTGGTTCCCCGAAAGTTCTTCAGGCCCTTTCAGTTTGGCAAGGGACTCCCTTGTAGACACAGACATTGTCTCGGTCATCCACCCAAGGAACTGTTTCCACTTTTCTTCACACGATGGTTCTCGTTTCATATGTATATGGTTTTGTTTTTGTACTGTATGATAAGAGGTCGTACTCCGAACCAATTCTGCCTTGGATGCGTTTCCAATACTCTCCCCTACTCGCTTCGCACCCTGATCTAATTGATTTAGCCTTGGACTATCTTCCGAACCTTTCATTTCTTGCAATACGGGTTTTAAAAATCGTTTCCTACCATCAAAACGAGTTTGTACAAGGAGACCTTTCTGTTTCAACTGCGAGACCAACCTAGAAATTGTATCCGCTTTCAGATGCAGTATCTTTGCAAAATACTCATTGGATGCATAACAACCTTCCTTTGCATCCAATGATACAATTTCAGCATACAATCGAATTTGATTCGGATTTAAATCCAAATCATACATCCATTGTGCTACCCAAACTCCCGTTCTCTCTTTCCCTTTCATCCTTCCTCTCTTATCCAACAGAGACCTTCGGTGCCCAAAAAACAAAATGTTCTTTGGATTTTTCCGTTACGAAGAAGACAAAGCTATCGCAACGGTTGATTCATTCGGAAGTTTTTTAAAAACGTCCATGTTTGGAATTCATAGGAATCCCAGGTGATGTATGTTGCGGTATATTGTGGAAGACCGCACAAGAGTATGAGGACACGAACCCCCTACTCTCTTACTTCTATTCACCAGAATGGATTTTTTTGTCAAGTCTAATGTGACATAATATCTATATGCCAAATCTCTCCAATTAACGATTGGGTAAGGCGCGATTTTGATTTTAAGTAGGGGAGGGAAGAGAGTCTTTCTGGACTGCTTCCACACAATCCAGAAAGTTTACATCACCCAGTGAAAGGGTTGAGATAATCTTAAAACTGATCCAAAATAGTACAAGAATTTTTCTACTCCTATCATCATTTTTTCTCTTTCTTTGGGCGCATCGAATCCCTCATATCCCAAACATACATTCCAAAACGACCAGGCTCTTCGCTCCAATCTTTCGCATTCACGAAAGGATTTCCGCTACGATCCCTTGCGCAAGGGTTTCCTACTCTACAAAACATTCTAAATTGATGATCTAGCCAGAAGGTACGCCAGCGTACTTTTTAAAAATTAAATCTAAAAATGCAATTTTCATTGCATCCATAAGTAGGAACAAAAAAATAAATCTGCAATGAAAATCATTACGGTTGCCAACATCAAAGGTGGAACATCCAAATCCACGACTGCAATTCACCTCGCACTCGCTCTCTCCAAAAAAGGTTCTACTCTTGCCATTGACATGGACCCGCAAGCGGACCTTTCTGACTTCTTTTTCCCAGAAGAACCAGTTGAGTTTTTTGATTCTGGAAACACATTATCCGTTTTAAATGCAGAAACCACTCTCGCCGAATCGATTAAAAAATCTAACAATGTGGATGTACTTCCTTCCATCATAGAACTCTCCGATTTGAGTTACCTTGCCTCCAAAGATTTTTCCATTATCCCAAGACTTAAAAACGTTCTTTCGAAAACTAAATACGACTACGTTGTCATAGACACACCTGGATCTGGTTCCTCCGAAAACATCACATCGTACTTGCCAGCTTCTGTGATTCTTGTACCGGTCACCCCTTCCAAATGGGCTGTTCGCACGGTTGCCCAAGTATTAAAAAAAGTAAGCGAAGCAGAAAGATTCGATGAACAAAGCAAAAAAAAGTCTGTAATGATCCTCCCCTCTCAGTGGGGAACATCCCAAAAACAAATGGATCTTTTGGATAAATTAAGAAACATCAAATCTCTAAAAATTCTAGAACCGATCCCAAAAAACGAAGGTATTCGGGACCGAACTGAGACTGGTAAACCTCTTCAAGAAGGAAGTGCTCCTTGGAAAGCTTTCGAAAATTTAGCGGAGATTCTTAAATAAGGTACGCCGGCGTACCTAAAAACAAATATTATGAAAACTAAAACAAATTTTAACCCAGCAGACATTCTATCAAAAGCATCAAACAGAAAATCCTCACTCAATCCATTCCTAAGTTCTGATAACTCAGTCCAACACCAGACAATTGATATCCCGATTGATCAAATCATTACAGAAAACAATCCTAGAAAAACCTTTAATGAAGCCAGTATCCGAGAGCTAGCCGAATCCATTTCTCAATATGGGCTATTACAACCAATCGTAGTTAGAAAAAAAGCAGGTAAATATGAACTCATCAATGGCGAAAGAAGATACCGTGCTCACAAACTACTTAAATCCAAAACGATTCCTGCTGTAGTCAAAAACGTAGAACAAATCGACATCACAAAATTACCTGAAATCAAACTGGTTGAAAATCTCCAAAGGGAAGACTTATCAGAATCTGACCTTGCCCTATCCCTCCAAGAGTTAAAAAACAGGCATAAAGAAACAAACGAACAATTAGCAAAAAGAATCAATAAATCGGCACAGTGGGTAAAAACTAAAATCGCACATGCTGAGATTTTAAAGGAAACGAGCCTTAACGCAAATGTAGACAAATCTCATCCCATTTACCAAATCCCTACAAGCCTATTCACTGAAATTGCACCTCTCGATGTTTCGAATCGCAAAAAAGCAATCGATTATCTGATCAAAGGTCTCGAGAAAAAAGGTGACTTCCCTTCCCGAAACGACCTTCGCGAATACGTAAGGCCTTTAAAACCAACGAAACAATCCAAAGCCAAACCGAAACTCAAACAATTGGAACTCAAAGATTTAAAATCAAAACTCGCAAAGATCAAAGAGAAGATCTCTGTTTTACAAAATGAAAAGGCAATCTTAGAAGAAACGATTCGCAAGTATAAGAAGTAAAGATGGTTCTAAATACGAATTCAGATAGGTGATTTTTTTACATATTTTATAGAAAAAAACTTGTACTGTTTTCCAACATCAGTTACCTTGTACTCAATCCTTAACTGGGTTGAACAAAAACCCTGGGAAGTGTGGTAGCAACCCAGGGACTTTTCTAACACAACAAATCCTCTCATCCAATCCTATTAAAGCTCTCAAAGCCTAGTCCCAATCCTCTTACACTCCCCCCATGGTCCTAATGAGACCAAGGTCGAATTATGTCTCATTTTTTCCATTGACAAATTGGAGAGATCTGTACATGTAGGGAACGTTCGGGGCACACAACCGGACACGGCTCTACCACTTATGCCGTTTTAGTTCAACCCGGAATTTTACCAAAAGTTCCGATGGACGTTCGTAAGAACTTCCAAAACGTTTCTTCTTTCTATGACCGAAGGTTTGTTTTCTTTCATGCAAAACTTCAGATCAAGAGAGTAGGGGACAATACATCCTTGCGATGTATCGGCTAAATATAACCAAACACTCGTAGCCGGAGTTGTGTGGGTTTGGAAAAGGAACCTAAAATGAAAACAAACCGAAAAGGAATATGGATCCCCGTTTGGATTGAAAACCTAAACTTATCCCATAGCCAAACAAAACTGTTTGCTGAAATTGTTTCCTTGCATGACAACGGTGGTTGTTTCGCATCGAATCGTTACTTCAGTGAAATCCTTGGGCTCAAAGCAGATACCATTTCGAGACTCATCACATCACTGAAAAAACTAGGGATCCTAGAACAAACTGGTTTTGATGGAAGGAGACGATTTTTAAAACCAATCCTTCAATTCCAACCACAAGGCCCGGAAAAAAATCCAAGTCTTACACCAGAAACAAAGGGCATTAAAATCCAAACCAACACCGCAAAGGATTCCAAACCAGCATTGGATTCTTGTTACGTCCCTAGTAGTACAGTACAATTAAAGAATAAGGTACATACAAAAACTTCGTTTGAAGAATTTAAAATTTGGAGCGAAAGAAGTTTGTCCCATTCTACGTTTTCCAAAATTTCACACCTAACCACTCCCGATTGTATGGAAGAAAGTTTACAAAAGATTTGGAACCAATGGATGGAAAAAACAAAAATGAATTCGAATCGGTTTCAGGTAGGGATTGTATGAAAGTGTATCGGCATAAAAAAACGGGAAATCTATACTTACAACTGGAGGAAGTGAAAAACTGCACCAATGCAAATGATGGACAAAAAATGTTTTTCTACACGGAATATGGGAAAGAAAATCCAATGAAGTTTGTGAGAGAAATCTCGGAATTTTTGGAGAAATTTGAGGAAGTGAAACTCACTTAAATTGGATCGTTCTTAGGTGAAAGTTTTAAGTAGCATAACGTAGCATCGTTTCTGCTAACTCGATTTGGCTTTGGTTCAATCGTTTGCCTTCGGAAAGTGGGAAATTGGTTTCTAAACTTAAATTGCTAAATCCATGTACAAGTGACCAAGACATGAGAGCAAAACTCCTGTGGTTTTCCTTTCTCTTTTTGGTCTTTAGATAAAAACGACAACCGTGTACGAGTACTGCATACGATTTCAATTTGGATTGTTTCAATTGTTTGGATTCTTTTTCTCGTTTGGTTTGGAACATCAGTTTATAATAATTGGGATTTTTCAAAGCAAATTGGATGTAGACAAGTCCCAGTTTCACAAAGTATTCGTCGGGATTCTTTTTGTCTTTTGCGACTTTTTTCTGTAAGGAAGCCAATCGATCAAATCCAATTGCAGACAAAATCTCTAACACTTCCTCTTTATGTTGGAAATGTCTGTATACAGCAGCATGAGAAACTCCCGATAAATTGGCAACCTCCCTCAATGTAAAATCGGCCATCCCTTTTTTTTGAAGGAGTTTATGGCAGGATTTAATGATGGAATTTTTTAAATCTCCATGGTGGTAGGTATTTTTTCTCACAAAGATATTCTGGAAAATAAGTTACCATTGGCAACATTTTTTCTTGCTTTTGGATGCAGGAATGTTACTGCTGGTAACATAAGTAGGGAATTTATGCAAACACTAAGCACAGCGGAAACCCAGGCCATTTTACAAGAAATGACCGAAAATTTTAATCACGGTGGTAGAAAAATCACAGTTCCACCTCCCATATTTGTAGCGATGAATGCTGAGATCATTTCCTATACAAAAGGAAAAAGTATTACTGTATCTTTCCCGGTAACGGAAGACCAAGCCAATCCAATGGGAATGATGCAAGGCGGAGTGATCGCTGCCGCATTTGATAATGCGTTTGGACCTCTTAGTTATTTGGTGGCAAAACGCCCAACAACGACAATCGATATGAATATCCAATACATCCGAGGAGTTGCCGTAGGCCAAAAGGTGATCGTAAAAGCAACAATCGAAGCAAAAGGATTTTCAACGATTCATATGGTGGGAGAGATGCGAACGGAAAAAGATAAATTGTTAGCTACGGCGACTACCAATTTGTTGATCTTAAAAATTCCAGGTGGAGTAGGGGAGTAATCCTTTTCTTATTTAGAATCGTAACGTTCGAGAAGCATTTCAATGATGGTAGGAGTACACGTGGTTGTATCGTTGAAATGTTGGCTCATGATCACACCATGTAAAAATGTTTTGATGAAAATCATTTCTTTGTCAGGGTCTTTGATTCCATAAGCCCTAAAACGTTCCCGCATGGCTTCTTTGAACGGAGCAAACCGTCTTTCCACGTTTTCGATCATTTTTTTGGAAAGGGAAACCGCACTTGGTTGGAATAAACAAACGGATATCAAAACCATCGTTTTTCGTTCTTCCTTTGCAAATTGGATGGAACGAATGAAAAACTCTCTTACATATTCTTTCGCTGATAAGTTAGGTGGGATATTGTTATAGAATCTTTCCTGTTTTGCTAAATGGGTATCAATGATTTGTTCAAAGATTTGATTTTTGCTCTTAAAATAATTATAAGCTAAGCCTTTCGAAATTTTTGCATGGTTTGCAATCATTTCCATTGTTGTTTGGGCAAATCCGTGTTTGGAGAAAAGGACAATCGCAGAGGCCAAAATTCTCTCCGTGGATCTCTCCCTAGCTAATTGCTTTTTGTTATCGGATTTATTGGGAATCTTTGGTGGCACTGTCATCACCGTTCCTGTTAATCTGAATTTCGCAAACACTTTTTGGACCAATTTCCCAAGGAATTGGTTGAGAAATCACTTGGAAGCCATCCCTTGCTTCGAAATCTTGTCTGTATGAGTTCATTTACATCCGTAACAGTACTAAAATCTGCAAATATTTACTATGATGGAAAGGTCACAAGTCGTACCGTTTTATTCCCCAATGGAGAGAAAAAAACTCTTGGGATCATGATGCCAGGAGAGTATGAATTTGGAGCGGATCAGAAAGAGATTATGGAAATCCAATCTGGTAAATTATCTGTATTGTTACCAGGATCCGAAACATGGCTTCAAATTAACGGACAAGCTACCTTTGAAGTCCCTGCTGGATCCAAGTTCAAATTAAAAATTGAAACAGTAACAGATTATTGCTGTTCTTACGTTTGATCGTCGATTCCTGCATCTGCGGCATTAGTTTTTACAGATTTGATGCCGTTTTCGCATGCTTGTTTTGATGAGTATCCTTCACTAGAGGCAATGATTTCACCATTGGCTGCCTTGAGTCGGAATCGGAATTCTCCTGCTTTGTCTTTGTAGATTTCAAACTTTGCTGACATGTACGTATCTCCTTGGAAAGGCAATGGTATCAGATCATTAAAAATTCTGGCAATGAAGTTTTATTTCTAATTTTGAATCATCTCCAGTTAATTTTTTTCATCCAATGAAACAGGAACGTGAAAGGGCCATCAAATGATCCGAAGGGTTTTGAAACAGATTCTATGGCTACTAATTGCATTTTTTTCCATCATTAGTTGCACATCAAAATTACCAGAAAGGCCTATCATCCAATATAGCTTTCAGAATTTAACCTTAGAGCAAGTGCTAAACGACGAGGTGGAATGGTCCAAACCAGAAGAATTGAGATACAATTTTGGATATTGGAAACGGTTTGTTTGGGTTAAGTTCGAACTGCTTAATGCATCCCAATCTCCTTCTCATTACATTTTAGATATCGAATCACCATGGGTCGATGAAGTGGTATTGGCATGGAAGTCTCTCGGTAAAGTGGAAACAACTGTCTTTCGGGGAACCGATACTCATGCACTGAAAGAAATCCCACACCGAAATCCAGTCTTTCCCCTCGATTTGTCACCGAATGAAAAAAGGACTGTTTACTTAAAAATAGCAAATGTTGGGATCCTGTCGGCACCTCTCAGAATCTGGACACGAAATTCCTTCCTTGACCGAGTGGAAAGAGATTACATAGCCAATGGAATTTATTTTGGAATCATCTCTGCCTTATTACTCTATAACCTACTTATTTTTATCAGCGTAAGAGAGAAGGCTTATCTCTTCTATTGCCTGTACCTAACTACACTCCTTGTCAACTATGCACTGCTTGGTGGATTCTTTAAACAATTGTTAATACCAGAATCAACTCTGAATGTGAAACCTTATTTGTATACCTCAGTCAATGCATCTCTTTTGTTTGTTGGCCTCTTTTCTTTAACCTTCCTCAATTTGAAAACTGTACATCCTAAATTGGATCGATTGATTTTAGGAAGTGCTGTGGCAATCGGAGTGTATTCTGTTTTTTCGTTTCTCATTCCTTACCATTGGATGGAAATTTCTTTTATCTATACGTTCCCTTATTTCATTCTCTTATTAGTCTCTGCCGGAATTTACTCCTATTGGAAGGGAGTGAAGTCTTCACTCTTTTTTGTTTCGGCTTGGGTGACATTATTTGTGGGAGTCATTGTGGATTCTTTAACAAAGGCTTCCATCCTACCAACCACTACGTTTGGACGGTATGGGGTTCAAATTGGGACCGCATTGGAAGTTGTTTTGTTTTCTTTGGCTCTTGGACGCAGGTTACGATTTTTATTAGAAGAAAACTTAGCATCCCAAAACCAGTTATCAGCGATTCGTAAAGATTTCGAAATTGCTCGCCGGATCCAAATGAGAATTTTGCCTGCGGAAGTACCAAAGTCGGAGCATATATCAGCCATTGTTTCTTACCTACCTCTCTATGATATCGGAGGTGATTTTTATGATTACTTCGAAACAAATGGCAACGAATTAGGAATTGTCATCGCCGATGTGACTGGGCATGGAGTGAGTGCGGCACTTGATTCTTCGACAGTTAAGATTGCATTCAGGAACGCAAAAAGCTTTATGCATTCTCCTAAGGAATTGATGGCTGAGATGAATCAATTTTTATGCACAAGTTTACACGCACGTTTTGTCAGTGCTGCTTATTTTTATTTTGATTTTGAGGCGATGAAACTAACGTTTACTTCCGCTGGCAATCCTCCCTTAATTTTCATTCGAGATGGAAAGGTGCAGTCAGCGGAATGCCCTGGACTCCTTCTCGGAGTGAGATCTGATTTTTCTTATGAACAAAAGGAAGTGTATCTAAAGAAAGGAGATCGGTTACTCATTTTTACAGATGGTTTGTACGAAAATTTAAAACCTAACGAAGATTTGTATTCTATCTTATTCCCTGAAATTCGACCCATTGTAGGATTCACACAAAATGAGTTTCACCAAAAACTATTAGAAAGGTTGTCATCTATTAGAACAATTCTAAAGGATGACATTACTTTTATTTCACTCGATATTGTATGATTCCCTAATATACCTTTCTACTTTTCTGGAATCTATATTTTAAAACTTGAATTTTCGCAAATGATCTGTTAGCATACACATCTAAAACATGCGTATTCACAACTCTTTTCTCGATTTGAAACAAATCCAATTTTATGGGATGATCCTACTTTTTTGTGTCATCCCTATGGCATGTATCTTATATTTCCCGGATGTATTCTACAAAGAATATCCCATTGAGTCTTTTGTTGTATTTCATAATATCACGGAAATCTTTAGCATCATTGTTTCGTTATCTATTTTTATACTCGGGTATTCTTCATACCCTCAGAGTCGCAATACACAAACTTACTTTTTAAGTATTGGATTTTTGGTGATTGGGCTTATCGATTTTATGCATACACTTGGGTATAAAGGTATGCCTGATTTTGTAACTCCCAACACAGGTAATAAATCCACTCAGTTTTGGCTCATCTCAAGATTAATAACAGCACTTGTTTTTATCGTGGCAATTTATGTTAAACCGAACGGGCGATATAGTGCGTTTCGGGGATACTTATACATCCTCCTTTCGTTTCTCATTGTAGGATGTGTTTACCAATTGGTCATTTTTAATTCGCATCTCATCCCAGATACCTATGTCCATGGTGTTGGTCTCACTCAATTCAAAAAGAATGCAGAGTTAGTGATCATGTGTATTTTGGTTGTGGCGATTGTCTTATATTCCTTATCAAAATCCCTACATTCCGAAAAACAAAGGCAATATTTTTTAGCTGCATTTATTATCTGCTTTTTTAGTGAACTGGTATTTGCCGTTTATACAAGTGTATTCGATGTGTTCAATGTATTAGGTCATATTTTTAAAGTAGTTGCCTTTCAGTTTATTTATAAGGCAGTTTTTGTTTCTGCGATTAACGAACCTTATGAAAAGTTAATCCATACAAATTCGCTACTTTCCAAAGAAATACAAGAAAACGAAGAGTATGCAAAAGTCATACAGAAGTCATTAAAAGAAAAAGAGAATTTAATCGGTGAGATATTCCATCGCACCAAAAACTCGATTGAACTCGTTAGGTCGCTATTGATGATCCAGTCATCAGATTTTCCTGATGATAAAAATATACGGACAATCGTAGATAATACATCCCTCAAAATCCAAACCATATCACTTGTGCATGATCATTTGTACCAAAACAAAGACTTAAGTGAAATCCAAGTCTCTGATTACCTTTTGTCGCTTACGGAATTGGTGAAAACAATGTTTCCAGGAAAAGGGAATGGGGTCGATATCCAACTCGAAGCAAACCAAGGCGTACTGTTGTTAGATACTGCGGTTCCGTTGGGATTGATTTTTACGGAACTCCTTTCTAATAGTTTAAAATATGCGTTCACTGATGGAACCAAAGGGATCATTTCGATCAAGTTTAAGATTGAAGGGGATCGGTCTCATTTTGAATACAAGGATAATGGAGTAGGTTTACCTGCTTCATTTGATATCAGTGATCAAAAAAAATTGGGATTGAGTTTGCTTAAGATCATCGCTGAAAAACAAATGGGAGGATCCTTGAGTATTGATGGTACCCAAGGGTTTTCGTTGAAATTCGATTTTCCGAATAATTTATATAAGAGACGGGTTTGAAATTGTTTCTCTTCCTATAACATCATGGACTAACTCAAACCAGATTTTTGATTGAGGGATTCCTGGTTTTCTTTTTCCAAACATTTGTAATATAAGAGTTCCATCTTTGTCAAATAATTCTATAGAGGTAACAATTCCATCTCTTGTTGGTTTGTTTACTACATAGGATGTTTCAATTTGATCGGTTCTTAAGTGTAAATTAAAAATTGGATCTAAAACATTGAACCATGGTCCCATTGTTTGTAAATTTTTGATTTTGCCGGTATGGATTTGGATGATACTTGGATTCCCTACAAAAATCATAATTTCGAGATCCATCTTGCTTACCTTGTGCAGTAATTCGAGGAAATCATTAGTCGCTATACGATAGGAAAATTTACCTTCTGTGGCTTGTAAGGAGAACTCACGCGAATAATCGTATTTTCTGAGTAAGGTGAAAAAATCGTGAGTATCTTCTAGTTGACTCCAGTCTTCTATAAATTTTGGGATCAGGTTTTTATCGTTTGATTCCATCTTTCTTTGTCTCGCAACGAATTCATTTGAAAAGCGAATGTTTTCGTCGACAAAGGTAATTTTTAGTGTTTCCCATCCTTCCTCAGAGGATTGTTCGGTATTGTAAATTTTGTGTACTGCTTCGCCTGATAGATCAAAAAATTGAAAACTTTTAGTCATTGAATCTTTTTTCGTTTCTTCCACATAAAATCCAAATTTCCAATCCTTCAAAAAGATTCGTAGATCAATGTCTTCTCCGACAGCAAGTGCAGTTTGTCCATTGACTGATAAATTGGAGTAAGTCCCTTTTCTTTCGTGGACACAGGATTCATTGCGAGTCAAAGCCATTACATGCCCAAGTTTTGGAGTTTCCAAAAGGAATTCCGCAAAATTAGGTTTGAGTGTTTTGACTCCATTGCCAATGCGAGTTGCAAGGAGTTCTGCTTCACTTACGTTTAAGTGTTTTGCTGCATCTCGAATTCGTAAGTTTGGGATCTCGGTTTTAAGTGTTTCCCATTTTTGTTTCAAAGTATCGTTCATATTGGACCTCCTATGATCTCTGGTATGATAAAATTGATTTCATTTGTTTTCAGAATTTTTGTTTTGATTCCGAATGCGATTTCTATATTTTTTGTGGTTAACACTTCTTCTACGGAACCGGATTGTATGAGTTTTCCTTTGTCGATAAGTGTAACTCTATCTGCATACTGTGAGGCTAAATTTAAATCATGTAAGATCATAAACACCGCATAACCTTTGTCTGCCATGTGACGACAGATATTCAATGTTTGGTATTGGTTGGGAATGTCTTGAGCAGAAACTGGTTCATCTAGAAAGATGTACCTGGGAGGAGTTTCCCAAACTTGTGCTAAAATCCTTCCGAAATTGATTTTTTGTTTTTCGCCTCCCGATAAAGTAGGGTAGTGTTGTTGTCTTAACATAGTCGAATTCGTAATTTTCAGACAAGTTTCTACGATCTCACTATCTTTCGTTTTATCTGCTACATGTGGGTATCGACCAAGTGCAATGATTTGTTCTGACGGAATCGGAAAGTTGATTTGTGCATCTTGTGTTAAGACAGCTCTCGTCTTTGCCAGTTCGATTTTCGTAAAGGATTCTATTTCAACTTCGTTACAATAAACTTTGCCAGATTGGAGTTTTGTGTCACCGCATAGTAAATGGAATAACGTAGATTTTCCTGCACCATTGCGACCAATGAGAACATGGAGTTCACCTGGTTTGATTTCGATATTGATTCCTTCGAGAATGGGTTTCTTCCCAATTTGATAGGATATGTTTTTACCAATGAGTGTCATAATGACTGTTTCCTCTTTAGGATTAAATTTAGGAAAAAAGGAGCTCCGAGTAAGGCTGAAACGATGCCAACTGGAATTTCGGATGGAGCGATGATCACTCTACAGATTGCATCAGCAAAACACAAAAGTCCTCCGCCTAAAAAATAAGAAGCATACAATAGGTAACGATAATCTTGTCCGATGGCAAGTCTCACAATGTGTGGGACTGCAAGTCCAATGAATCCGATATTCCCAACAATGGAAATACAAGAGCCTACGCTTATCCCAATCAAAACTATCATACATGTTTTTAGAATTTCAACAGAGACGCCTAAATGATTTGCTTCCCGTTCCCCTAAGATAAGTACATTTAATGGTTTGATCAGGAAAGGACTTATGAAAATGGGGAGAAGATAGAAAATAGAAAATGATTTAAGTAGGTTCCATGACGCTCCACCCAAACTTCCCATATTCCAGAGTGATAAATTTCTTAATTGTGATTCACTTGCTAGATAACTTAAAATTCCAATAAAGGAAAAACAAAGTGAATTGACTGCAATGCCAGATAACAAAATTGACTCAATGTCTGTTTTCCCTTTTCTATTTGCGAAAATGAAAATGAGAAAACAGGAGATCATCCCACCAAAAAAAGAAAAAATGACAACACTCCAAATTGTATGAAGGAATGGGATGAATCCACCGAGTACAATGGCAATCGATGCAAAGAGAGAACACCCAGCAGTGATCCCAATGAGTCCTGGATCAACAATAGGATTTCGAAATAAACCTTGTGCGAGTGCTCCCGACCATGCAAGGGAACCACCTACTAGAATCCCTAGTAAGATGCGAGGGATTCTTAACTCGAAGAAAACTTTTGATTCGATTGAATCCATAAACAAAATTTCGCTCCAATTAATCTTCATCGCTCCGAGTTGAGATGAGATGATGGTTGATAAGACTGCGAATAGAATGCTGAATGAGATAAAGAACTTTTGTTTCTTCATTCCATTTGTTTCCATTTCTCATTTAATGTTTTTAGTGCTTGTGGAAGCCGAGGGCCAAATCCTAACAGCAACTGGTCATCTACTAGGATGATATTTTTTTCTTTCCCCGCCCTGGTGAGTTCGATTCCATTGATGGACCAAATCGCATTTGTACCGCCGAATCCTTCAGCTGATGATTCTGGCATCAGAATGATATCTGGATTGGCTTTCACTAAAGCTTCACTCGTGAGTGGTTTGTATTCTGAAAATTCGGTGATAGCATTTTGTGCACCTGATAGGGTGATCATGGAATGAGCAGCAGTCCCTAAACCGGAAATGAAGATAGAGCTTGGGTTTCTTGAATAAAGAAACATCACTTTCACATTCGTTTTTTTCAACTGTAGTGATTGTGTTTGTGTTCGAATTTGATTCACAAGACTTTCTGCTTCTTTTTTCTTTCCGAGTAGGTTCCCAACAGCTAACACACGATCAATGGGTGTATCTAGTTTGTATGTATCGGGAAAGAGTGTGACCTGGATTCCAGTCTCTCTAAGATTCTGAATGGTTTGGACAGGCCCTGCTGTTTCTAAACCAATCACTAAGGTTGGTTTAGAACTTAATATGCCTTCCGTTGTTAAGGTTCGTTGGTAACCAACTACTGGTAAAGACGTTACTTCTTTCGGATAACGTGAGGTTGAGTCGATGGCAACAAGTGTCGAATTGGCCTTTAGTGCAAACACGATCTCTGTGATTGTTCCATGAAGGGAAACAATCCGTTCCCTTTTCTCGGACAATAGAGGTGAGGCAAGGCATAGAATCAAAATGGGAAGGGAGTAGAATAGGGACTTGGAAATCTTTTTGTATAGGTTATGCGTATGGATCATGGGCCAAGACTGAGAGTGGGTGTGTCCTTTGTCAATAATAATGAGAATGAGACTCAAAATAATCATTGACGCAATCGGGGAGGTTTCTTTTTTGAGACTTAGAATCAATTAATCAAGGAGAACAACCATGAACCTAACCAACCGAATATTTAAAATGGGACTACTGATCTGTTTCAGTTTTGTATCCATCCAATGTGATGATGATGACACCCAAACGGATACTGCAGTCTTTTTAGGATTGTTAGCTGCTGATGCGAACAAACGCTGTGAAACTAAGATTGATACATCGTATACATCTGGCTCGTATGCAACATTGTGTACGCCACAAGCAGGTCCTGGTCGTTTCTTTCGTTTGGAAGGAATGAAAGCCTTGGGGGACAATGGATACTTTTATTTATTCCTAGGATATTCACAAACACCAACTTCATCCACACCGAGTGCTTCAGGACAATATTCATTTGTTGCAGGTAAGTCAGTATCGAGTCCGAATCCATATGTTTGGTTTCGTAACTTGGAATATGGGAACTACCAAGGGGGACAAACTGCAAGTGGAGCCAACTCAACCGCATTTAGTTTTTCCACAGAGCAAGAGTTATGCGTATCGTTTTCAGGAACAACCAGTGCACCGACCACGTATTTATGGGTAACGGGTGTGAGTGGAGCAAATTGTAAGAATACCGCCACGCTTCTAAAGGAAAATGCAGTCATCAATTATGGAAGTTGGCCAAACTCAGGGAATGTTTTGTCTACGAGTGGCCAGTCCTTCTTTCGGTTTAGCAATGTGAGTCTTTTAACCGCATCAAAGATAGTCGTTTCATCGGAAAGTGTACAATAAATCAAACTCAGTCAGATCGGAATATTCGATCTGGCAATGAAATCTTAAGAAGAGAAAAGATATGCCATCAAAACAATTCATTTTAAAAACCTGTTTTTTTTACTCCATTTTACTTATTATTAGTTCCTTCCAAATTCAATGTTCCATGAAACCAAAGACGGAAGATAATTCACAGGCTTTGCTTTTATTATTAAATGAAAGTAGTACGAGTTCCAATTGCTCTAGTGTTCCAACAAATGCTGTTGTGACTTCTGGATCCTTTACGACTTCAGCTAACGCGTCTTCTAATTGTAATTGGGTCTATGTAAGTTTGAAAAGGAATGGAGTTTTGTCGGATGTAAATAGTCAATGGGATCTTGCTTTCAAACGATACAATGTAGCAACGAATAGTGGGACAAGTGGATCTGGCTCCGGTGGAGCATGTGATTCCGGTCAAACAAACTTTTCCAATGCATTTAATGGATCAGAATGTACGGCTGTAGTTGACCTAAAACTTTCCAGTTCAGGCGGAGGGCCTGTATCTGCTTCCTCAGAAAGTATCAATCCGACAATGGCGGCTCCCTTAGATCTATCACCAATGCCATCCGGTTATGGTACTTGGTATTCTTATTCCAATGGAATCTTAACTGCTAGGACAAAAGTATTCATTGTGACTGGAAGCGACGGCGCAAAGTATGCGGTCCAGTTTCTGGATTATTATAATGCAGCTGGTACATCAGGTTTTCCGAAGTTCCAATGGAAAAAACTCTAATGAAACCATTGGATTTATCCAACGTAACGAGAGTTTTATTTTTCCTTGTATTTTGGAGTTTCATTATATTATTTTCGTTTCAGGGCATTTATCCAGAATCCAAAACGGATTCTATAGAAGATAAATCAAATATCATCACAGTCACAGGTACAAGACGAAAGAATTTATTAAAAGATTCTACCATTACAACTGAGGTCATCACAAGAAAAGATATCGATGCTATGGGGGCTCGAGATTTATCTCAAACCTTAGGTAATGTGCCGGGAATTGAGATAAAACCTGCGCAGGCAGGAGAAAGAGGGCAGACTGTCCGGTTACAAGGTTTGTCTGCTCAAAATGTTCTCATCTTAGTGGACGGCCAAAGGACAACAGGGCGTTTTAGTGGCTCAATTGATTTGACTCGCTTTAAAGCAGAAGATATTGAAAGGATCGAAATCGTAAAGGGTGCTTCTTCTGCCATTTATGGTTCTGATGCCATTGCAGGAGTCATCAATATCATCACAAAAGAAGCACAAGATCCTCTCTATGCAGAATTTCGTTCGTTAGGTGGTGCTGGTAGTGAACGATACTTTGGCCCTTATATGGAATACCGAAACTATGCATCTGTTGGGGCAAAGTCTGATAATTTATCTACCTTATTTACAGTAGGTTGGCATAAAGGGGAAGGGTATGACCTTACTCCAGATGCTACAATTGGTCCAAGGAACGGGCGTTATGCATCCCTAGCTCCAGGGTACAATCCATATACGTTTGATACACCTCTTGCCAGCCAATACATTTTGGCTACGCGTTTTCCTATGTACACTCCACCCTTAGAGTCTACATCAGGAAGTGCTTTTAATGATATGAATTTATCAAATAAGACAGTTTATCGGGCAACTGACAATTTGATTCTCACAGGACAGTTTTATTATAGGCATTTAGACCAATCCGCTGTTGATGCATCACCTCCCAGAACCATTTTTGATCGAAGGAACAAAACTCATGATTTTATGGGAGCATTTAACGTAGATTGGATTGCATCTCAAAAAATTAATTTAAATCTTAATGCAAACTATTCCAGATTCCAAGATCTCTATGTGACGGACCAAAGGAAAGCAGATGATTTAGACTCACAACAAAGAACTGACAATGCAGTCACAGAATTGAGAACCAGGGTAGATTATAAAATATCTGAAAATCATGTGACTTCGGTGGGAGCTGAAAATTTACAAGATCAAATCTCTTCGGCAAGGATTGCTTCCGATTGTCGACGAACCTATCCTAATGTTTGTTATGAAGATTTTAATCCATTGTTAACGAAAGGCCAGTCCATCAATGGGAATGCTTACCGATTTCGCAATGCGTTTTATTTGCAAGATGAGTGGAGGGTGTCAGATAAACCAAGAATCCAAATAGTTCCTGGGATTCGGTATGACCACGATTCCATTTATGGAGGGGAGTGGCTTCCCAAACTTGCCGTACGATATGACGTCACGGATCAATTTAGAATCCGAGTGGCAAATGGACTCGGATACCGAGCGCCAAGTTTCCAAGATTTGTATTTTAATTTTTTGAATCCGGGTGTTGGGTATCGTGTGGTTGGGAATTCTGATTTGAAACCAGAATTATCACGAAGTTATAATTTCGGTTGGGAATGGGACATTACCAAACGGATTTGGTATAGCTCAAATTTATTTCATAATAATGTAGATAATTTAATTGGTTACCGAACAAATCCTGTTCGAGATGCATCAGGCCTTATGGTGTTCCAAACATCCAATTACCAAAAGGCAATGACCCAAGGCATTGAATCTTCCATTAGTATCCGTTTGACTGACATCGTGACAACAGGTGTTGGGTATACGTATACAGATACGAAAGATGAATTAACCAATTTGCCATTGGAAGGTCGGGGGCGTCATCGTTGGAATTTGAATCTTAGGGTGGAAGAAAAATCAAGTGGGATTTCCTTATCGGTTTTTGCAGTTGTTTTTGGAAAACAACCATACTATTGTATCAAAAATCCGCTTTGGTGCAATCCGGATTTACCATCTAACTTTGATTCTTTGGAAACTGCCTTAAACCAAGAGTCGCAAAACTCAATTCAGAATCTTTTGGGAGCATTGCCAACGGTTCTTTCTGATTACTGCGCGGAGAAGAATCTTTCCTATTGCACCACAAGTCCCACGTATGGATATCGTATGGTGAATCCCTATACGAATTTAAACATCAGGCTATCGCAGAAGTTTTTAAGCCACTTCCAATGGTTTGTGGGAGTAGACAATGCATTAGATGCTTGGGATTTGCAATACAATCCGCAACGACCAAAATTCTATTACTTTGGTTTGGATGGGAAATTTGCTTTTAGTGATGTGAAACTAAAGAATGGAGATTCTTGAATCTAAAAAAAGTTATATTAAAAAATTTGAATTCCTGTATACCGTTTGCGGAATGATTGTAATCCAAATTCCCATGTTTGGAAATCTCCAAGTAGGATTACTCTTTCTTTGGCGCGAGTGATTGCCGTGTACAAGATCCTTCGGTTCAGAATGGAAAGATTGTTTTCTGCATCCACATCCAAAGCTGTTATGGGAGGGAGATAGAGTAAAATCGATTTGTATTCCGAACCTTGGCTTTTGTGTATGGTGAGAAAAAAAGCTGGTTCATGGTCAGGTAGTGTATCCAGTGCAAAGGAATACAAACGATCTTCAATGGAGAATACTGCCCTTAATTCAGAATGGATCGAAACCACAAGGCCAATGTCACCATTGAATAATTTTCTCATTTGGTCATTTGATTGGATGATGATGGGCATCCCTTCAAAGTAAAACGACTTAGATAACTGGCGGTATTTGAGATTCGTTTCGTTTTTCGGATTTGTGATTTGTTTTTTGGCATAACTCAAAATCTGATTTTGGATGGCTTCAATTCCAAAGTAACCATTTCGTAATATCGTGAGACATCTGTACTCATTTAAGATGGATTCAAACATCAATTTATTCTTTGGGTCTTTTAGTGCGTTCGGTTCCCAATGGAGGTTTGCGGCTTCTTTAGCAGTGTGTAGATACCATTCTTCCCATAAAAATGGAACCATACTCTCTAAGTTCCAATCGAGGATCTCGTGATGGTTTCCCTTTGTTTGCTTTGTTTTTTTATCACCTTGGATCCAAACAAAATCCTTTCCCAAATGGAGTTCTGTTTTTGTGATAAGGTTTGGTTTTGGGAACGATTTCGTTTCATTACTCTCATCAAAGGATTGTTTGACGACTTCAGCAAACACACTGAATTCAGAATCATTCGAAAACCGGTGGTTACTTTTAAGTTCTGATAAAAATTCTTTTTTGTTTTTTAAGGTCGTGATGAGATCGGTTAATACCTCACCTTGTCCAACCGAAGGAAGTTGGTTCGGATCACCGAGAAGTATAATATGAGTATCAAAATGGATTGCTGAAAAAAATAAATTCATCAATTTTAAATCCACCATGGACGTTTCATCTATGATGATCAAATCATATGGTAAAGTCCGCTTCTCACCAAATTTGGCTTGGTTTGTCGTTGGATTGATTTTTAAAACATTGTGAATGGTTTGTCCACGGAACTTGGAAGACTCAGAAGGATTCTCTGCAAATCTTTCTAAATTCCTTTGGATGGATTCAGTTAATCTTTGTGATGCTCTTCCTGTTGGTGCCACAAGTGCAATCCGTTCCACATTGGTGAGTAATTCCAATCGGTATAATGCCATTAAGAGAAAGGAAACCACTGTCGTTTTCCCAGTCCCTGGGCCACCAGAGATCACTCGAAAGTTGGAGGTGATGACATCTCTGATTGTTTCCCTTTGTTCTTTCGCAAGTGTGATCTTTGATTCGGTTTCTAAACTTGTAACGATCTTTGTGATTTCTTCGTCAGTGATCTTTGGCTTCTTGTTTTGGTTTGTTTTATGGTTTAAGAATGACCGTAGTAAAGATTCGAATTTGATTTTTTCTGAATGGCTTTTTTGCAGATACAGTCGAGATTCTGTTCCCACTTTCTCAATCACAAACGGGAAATACGATTTCAGTTTATCGATTGTGTTGTCATCTGTGATAGGAATGTACAGATCTCCGCTTTGGGATTGTACCAGTAAACTTGCCATTGTATCCTTGAGTGACGGGTCCCAATCGGGGAAAAGATTATATAAGGAATTCACAAAGGATTGGATTTTTTCATCGATCACTTTCATGAATATACCTTTTCTAATTGGTCAGAAGCACTACGGATATAGGCCATCACTTCTTTTTTGATCCCTTCGAACTGCTCGAGAGTCCATTCGGAATCGGAATGTTTTAAATCAGAGTAGATACCGGTTTGTTTATCCCCAGACATCCCTCGTAAGAATAAATAGTAGGCTCCACCAAACTTGTCTAAGGCTACATCGGGTCCAAAAAGAGACTTTAGGTATTCAAATAAAATAAAGGAATACACTGACTTTTGGAAGAGATACCCCTTATCTCGGACGGCATTGGCGACGGCTTCGCTACTATAATCATTGTTCGGTAAGAGATTGGATTTATAATCGACAATATAGTATTTCTTGTCCTTCACAAACACCAAATCGATGGCTCCTTTTAAGTAATGTTCGAAACCATCGGTTAAGGAAGCACCACTTTCAAGGAGTAAGTTTTGTAAGAATAAATGGAATTTTAATTCTGCGGACTTTTCTTCTTCCTTTAATTCACTTAAGGATATGGAATTGCCCGTCGCAAGGTTGATCTTTGCTGTCATAGCTTGTTTCAATAGGGAAGCAACAGTCTCTTCTATTTTAAGTTCCTTACCCTCAACTTCGATTGGATATCGAACAAACGATTTTTGGTAAGCCCACTTCCATACAGAACTTTGTAGGATCGCATCCACATCCAATTGGAAGATTGAGAAATCACATAATTCAAGAATGTTATGTAAAAAATTTCCGATCTTCGCACTGGAAGGCAATTCAAAAGTGGAACTCACTTCCACATCAGGAGTTTCTTCTAATTCTTTTTTCTTTTCTTCTTGGGTGACATTTAAGTTTTTTTCACTTGCTTGCAAACTTGTGTAACTATGCTGCAAGAGCACTCTACCAATTTTGATTTCAGAAGGGTATAAAATCGGGGAGGTTGGTTTCTTCGGTTGGGTGTCATTTGTAGGAAGAGGATTTGTATTTTGTACTTCTGCAATTTCACTTGGATCTCTGAACACAAAACTCGATGTTAGAGAAGGATTCTCTTTTCGTAAGGATTCAATTCTTTGTAATTCCTGATAAAGGATCTGGCTATAACCAGAATTAGGAAGTGTATTGGACCTTCCCCAATTGAGTTTGGGAAGGTAAAGCCTTAGATTAGGTCTCGTAAGTGCTACATATAACAGACGTTTTTGTTCGTTTAGAAAATGGTTTTCTTCGTCTTCTTTATCGGGATTTACATCCCATAAACCAAGGATCCATTTTCTTTTTTTGCCTTCAGGAGTTTCGATTTCGATTGAGTATTCTTTATTGGGAATGTTGTTTCCCCTGTTTCCAAAATAAAATAAGAATACAACTGGCCACTCTAATCCTTTTGATGCATGGATGGTTAAAATTTGTACAGAATCTTCTTCTGTTTCGCGATCAAATAACGGCTCTTCTTCGGGAGATTGTTTTTTTTGTTTGAGCTCACGTAAATGGGAGAGTAACTCTTGCAAACTACAATTTGACTTCAGTTGTATTTCTAATAATTTTTGGAAGATTTGCCGGAAGTTTGTACGTTTACGTTCCCATTCGAGTGTACTTTTGCCTTCCAGCCAAAAGAGTTTGGTTTCATCCATCACCGAACGAAAGAAACTGGCATACCGATTTTCTTTGACGAGTCTTTGCCATTTGTCGATGAGTGATTTCTCATACGAGTCAATGGAGTGTTCATCAAACTTTTGGATTTCATGTGGGTGGATAGAAAAGATATCAGAGAATAGAATTTTTTTATAACTTTGTGATGAGTTGGCA
Source organism: Leptospira levettii (assembly GCF_002812085.1). Taxonomy (NCBI): domain Bacteria; kingdom Pseudomonadati; phylum Spirochaetota; class Leptospiria; order Leptospirales; family Leptospiraceae; genus Leptospira; species Leptospira levettii. The sequence continues at coordinate 8,514 of NZ_NPDM01000010.1, read as the reverse complement.
CCGAGTAAACATTCCAAAAGATTTTGAATTTGGTCTGCTTCTCTTGATTGGTAAATCCCTCTTTGTTTGTAGATGGAACATGGGATACCCGCTTTTGCTAGATAAGATTCAACAAGAGCTGATTCTTTTTGATTCCCACAAAGTATGGCTATGTCCTTTAACTTGATCTCTTGGGGAGCGCGTTCCCCTTTTTTGTGATACGAGAGAATTGTTTCTTTGGTTTGGATGCGTTTGATTTCATTTCGAATAGTTTCCGCCCAAGTATTTCTTACTTTACTTACGTTTTGTATCCGTTCTTTGAAATCAAAAATATGAATCGCTGATTCATCGGGATTTACATACTTGTATTTGATGGTTTCAGGGTCAGGCGAAAATACTTTATGGTATAAGTAGTTTTCTTTTTTAGAGCCTGGTTCTTCGATGGGGAAAAAATGTGTTGTACCAAATTCTTTTGTTTCATCATGGAAAATGGTATTGAGTCCATGGATTAATTCTTTTGTGGATCGATAATTTGTTTCTAAGGTAGATTTGGATTCAAAGTCACGAGATGCATCTAGATAAATTCCAATATCGGCTCCGCGAAATCCGTAGATACTTTGTTTCGGGTCACCAATACAAAAGAGCATTCTTGACTTTGTATCTTTGTCTAAAAATAAAGTTTTGAAAATTTGGTATTGGTTTTTGTCTGTGTCTTGGAATTCATCTAGGATACAAACTTGGAATCGTTCTTGTAAGGATTGGACCAAGGTTTGGTTTGGGTTACGAACAATCACATCATAAACCTTTAAGATCATTTGATCATAGGTCAGGTATTCTCCTTTATCGATGATGGATTTTGTTTTCGAAGTGAGATCGATCACTGTATTTTGTAAGAAGATGGATCCTTCATAATCCAATTGATCAAGAGGGAAGATTTCCTTCAGCGAATCGACTACCGATTTTATTTTCCCTTGTAACGCAATGGCAGCTTGGTCTAATTTCTTGGCAATCGTACTCCCTTCCAATAGGAAATAATCGAATCCTCTAGCCTTACCAATATCCTTACCAAGAGAACGTCCTAAATCCGCAATTCGTTGTAATTCATTCGCTATATACTTTTTATCTTCGCTACGGATCGCATTTGCAAATGGCTCAAGTGAGGACCAATTCTCCATCCATTGTGGGATGCTCCCTTTAGCTCCTTGCGCGTAGATTGCTTCTCCAATTGGTCCTTTTAAAGCTTCGCAGATTGTGGGGATGTCATCCAACACATTGCTTTTTTTTGCATTGTGAATACAATCGTCTAAGGATACAAATTTCGGAAATACATAGTCCTTTGTGTCGGCAAGGAGTTTAGAAGTTGTGTTAACAACGAGGTCTTCCTTCGTTTTTAAATTAGAGATGAGAATCTCATTTGCGAGTGATTGTTTGTCTCTACCTTCCCATTGGCTCCTTTTGAGCTCGTAAAACGTCTTTCGAATCAATTCTTCATTCGATGTCAGTTTGACATTAGGATTGTTTTGGGTTTCGACTGGGTATTCTGTTAACACCATATTGCAAAAACCATGAATGGTGGAGATCGTAACTTGGTCTAAATCTCGGAGATACTGGTAGTATTCTGGGTGTTTGCCGTTGTCATAGAGCTCTAGGATTTTTAATTTTAATCGGGTCTTTAATTCTCCAGCAGCTTTTTCTGTAAAGGTGAGCACTAAAAATTGCAGTAGTCGATTCTCTTTGATATGATTTGTTACATCATGAGTCATCACTTCACCTAACATTTGCATGATAAGGTGTGTTTTTCCGGTTCCAGCAGATGCTTCGATAAAATTGGGATGGTTACGCAAAGGATGGTCCATGTTCAAAATCCTTTTCTCAGAAGGGGTAAGAGTAGGGGGTAGACCTTCTGGAACGAAAATTGGTGCAATAAATCCTTCCCATAAGGCGAAAGTTTCATATGCTCAGACTCGAATTCTAAGATTTGGTCTGCCTCTTCTTCCAAAAATTCCTTCCAAGCAGTTTCTAATGCATCAGCATCTTCCTTTGAGTGATCCGTTCCCATCTCTGCAAAAAACAAATTGAGTCCAGGATTTGGTACATACATAGGTGGTGATTCATTGATGAGAGTAACAACACTTCGTATGTAATTAGCAGATTCCACTTCAGGTAAATGGTCCAAGGGAAGGATCATATCCTTTTCTTTTTGTTTCGATAGGATGGGGATGATGACTAATTTTTTTCCTATCGTTCGAAAGAGACAGGCGCTTAAGAATAGAAGGATCATCTTACCAAAATAATCTTTTAAATAATCCTTAAAGTAATCGTTTGGTTTTTCTGGTTTTGGAACAAAACTCCTTGGATAAAACCAATAGTAAGTGTCACCAATCGCAATGAGATTCTCCCACTCGCCAGTGATCGACTGGTTTTCATCCAAAGGAAATGATGGTAATTGGAAACCGTCTCGTAGTCCAGTATCACCAATCGAGAGGGAACTCAAATATTCCATTCCATTCGCATTCGAAAAGAGTTCTACCTTTAATGTTTTGTACACTTCTGCAATTGCAGTGAGTTCCTCTAATAAGGATTCTGATGTGACTAAATGGAAAGCACCATAGGGAAACTCAGCTTTTTTCTCTGCGATTTGACTGAACTCATTGATTTTTCGCTGAATCGTATCTTTGTCCCAAGGCCAAACTCCTTCGTTTGCCAAAGACTCTGTAAAGAGTGGTACAAATTTTGATTTGAATAGGTAAGATTCCAATGAATTGAAATAAAATGGTTCTTCTGCAGACGTTTCCTCTTCATCGTCAATGTAACCTAAGTTTTCTTTGATGTAAGGGAGAATTGGATTTTTGAATGCAGATGCAATGGATGATATTGAGATTTCTTTTTTGGATTTTAATTCTGAATTAGGTAAAACCAAATCTTCTAAGGAAGTAAAACTTGGTTTTGGCAATTGAGTCTCTAAACTTCTATACTGTTTTAAATTTCTAGCATAATCATAGGAATGTAGAATTTCCTTTTCATAAAATTGACTATAGGGTGTTAGTGGGATTTCGGTTGCTCTATCGATCCCAAGTGAATTCATGATCTCAAATAAGCTCGAACAAGGCTCAAATTCTTTATCTTCTAATGTATTCTTTCCAACATAGGAAAAAGTGATACTATCTTCTGCTGATAAAATGGTTTCCCAGAGTAACGATTCTTGGATTTCGATTCGATTTAAGTCCCAAGGTTTAGTATCATTTTTTCTGAGATTAAACCTAGATAGGTCTTTGGATCCAGGAAACTTTCCTTCACCTAACCCAACGATATAGATATGGAAAAACGGAATGGGTCGCATGGGTTGCAAAAGAGAAATGGTAATCCCTTCCGTAAGGTAATTTCCTTTTTGAGTCGCAATGTTAGAAAAAATTTCATCCGTTTGTAATTTCAGGAATTGTAAAAAGTCATTGGTATCGTTCCATTCGGTATCACACCATTTTGCAATCGTATCTAACCATGTTGTCAAATAGATCCTTTCGTTTTCTGTTTCTTCACTAAACTGGAAGAACTGATTCCATTTGGATTCGAATGACTTAAATCGTTCCTCTGCAGGTAACTGTAAAAATTCCGATGTAAAAAACGTTTGTAAGGATTTGATTTGTTCCCAAACCAAATTCAGATGCAAAACAGAATCTTCTTCTGCCAAAGGATCTGTGATCATTCTCATCTCATCCCATGTGGTTTTTTCATCACTGATGACAGATAGGACTGCGCGTTTCACTCCGAAGGAAATCGTATAAGGGTTCTCCTCTTTGTTTTCATTATAAAGAGAACCAAGTGAATTCAGTAATTGGCTAACGGAATTTGTTTGGTCAGAGGATGTCGTTTTGTTTTTGCCAGTGATGAGTGGATTCTCTAGCAATTGAATGAAATCATCTTTTTCGATGCGTTGGTTTAAGAACGATGGGAAGAGAATTGAAAATACTTTGTATAACAAAGAAGAGTCTTTTGCCACTAAATCAGAAAGTGAATAATTCAAACGGTGGAGAGTAGGGGTCTCCTCTAATCTTTGTGTTGTATAAATCCCACCATGGAAAACCCATTCAATCGCTGCTTTGTAATCATTGGTATTGGGAACAAGGATGGCAAAGTCTAACAGACTTAAAGCCCCTTTGCTTGTGCTGATTTTGTGAAGGATATCATGGGCGATGGATTCCATCTCGCGGTATTCGGAAGGTGCATTCCATACCCGAACGGTTTGGTCATCTAAGTAGTTCTCATCCTTAACCTGTTCTTCCAGTAAGATGGACTTTAGTTTTGCAAGCATACCTCCACTTGCATATTTTGATTTCTCTTTTTGTTTGGTGGTGTTTGAAAATTCTTTTGCTAAATACGATTGTGGTTTTGCAAATTTGGATAAGTAGTTTTTGGCCTTCTCTGGATTTTGTCCAATGACTTTGCCATTATGAAATTGGTAGATATAGATGTTTAAATTTGCATTTGGATTTTTCGAAACTGTTTTCAAAAAATCAATATATGTCCCAGACAAATTGGACAAATAAAAAAAGTGCAAACTCCCTTGGAGGGATAATTCTTTTCCTTTCTCGAGGTAATAGAATAAGTTTTGTTTGCCACCTTGGTTTGTCCCAAGGTAAATTTTTTTTTCCAAGTCCCAGTACGGATCCTTTGTCAAATGGTTTGGGATTTGACTCTTCGTATCCTTTAGCCAGTTGTGGATCCAATCTGACCTATTGAGTTCATAGTCTTTGAAATACTTTGTCAATAGGTCTGATAAATAGTATAACTTCGGTAAATCGGAGATGTATGTTTTGATCTCTGGATGATTTTGGAATAAGGTTGTTTGGTTTTCATAGAGGAAACGAAAACAATCTTTTTTGAATGAATTGTAATCATAAAATTCTTCCTCTTCTGCCCAAGGAGGAATTTGTAAGGAAGCGAAGATCGTTTTTAAAATTGCTTTTTCTAAAAATGTAAATTCTATGTTGATCGAGAGTTGTGAGTCATTGTACTTCGGGATGTTGAGTTTCAACCAAGGGATCAAATTCGTATTCGGCACAACCACAAGTGGCATACGAAGTGGATTTTCAATTTGTTCCTTTTTAATTTGTTTGGTTAGTTCCGAAGTGATTTCGTGCAGATGGAGTCCTGCAAAATAATGTATTGGCAAAAAAAATCCCTTATTTCAAAAATCAAACATAGTTTCACCTCGTAGAACTTGGGATGCAATCATTATCTGTTGTTCCTTTTTGAAAAAGAAACAATTAGGGCGCCATTTCCGGCTATACGCTCCAATCTTTGCCAAAGGCAAAGGATTTCCGCTACTATCCGGGGCGCTTCTATTTGAATGAGAATAAAAAAAATGGGAGAGAAGGTCTCTCCCAAATCTTCACCTAGCAAAAACTAAGTGGTCTTCCCTTCATTCACTTTCAAACTTAAGTGTGGATGCAGTGCTTGTGCTGTGTTTAAATGTTGTTGTGTAGAGTGAAATTGGTTTTGGAACCGCATACATTGGGTCAATGTTATCAATCGCCAAACCAATGCGAGATCCCGCAGGGAAGTCATGTGCGACTGCTTGGAGGTCTACGTTTAGGTCTACGTCTTTTCCTTTCACATTGAAAAGAGTTGCAGTTCCATGGCTGATGAGTTTTCCCGTTCCCCAAAAGTCAACTTCATAGAGGTAAACAACTACATGCGGTGCGTAGTCAGAACTATTGATACGACCTTTGTAAAATGTTCTCCCACGAAGTTTGAGTGGAGAAGAAAGACTATCAGATAGATACACCATGGCGTTAGTTCGATCAATTAAATTCACATTGGTTGTGACTGGAACAGAAACAGCACCATCCAATATCTCTGATAAAAGAGGAACTCCTGTTGTGGCACTTGTTCCGCCAGATAAGATGGTATCATTCCCATTGCTCGTGTTTGCTGTTGTTGTGATTTTGCCTGGGCTAAAGAGTCCCATTGGTCGCAAGTGGTAAGTCTTTTCAACTTTAGATGGATTGGGCCAAGAGGAATAACTCACTCGATCACTAGAAAAACGTTTTTGGATTGTCACTTTTGGTTTTGTCATGATTCCATTTTGGATTCCTTTTAACCAATAATCGAACCAGTCATAGGCATTGGTCCAAACATAATTGTTAATTCCGAGAATCCCACCTATCTCTGCTGTTGCATGGATACCATTGTTTAAATCCAATTTTTTAGGAACCGTGAGTTGTTCGAAGTAGGGAAGGATTTGGTTTGGTTGGAATAAATTATCTTGTGAGTTATTGGAAATGTATACTGGTTTGCCAGATGCATTGAGTTCCGCTACAAAATTGTTAGGTGATCTTTCTCTTGCCCAGGATAATACAGTGGCAACGTCTCTTGTATCCAATAGTTTTTGAAAGTTCTCTGCAATGATTGGATCCATACGTCCTGTGATATAACCTGCGGTGACAAGTAGGAGTCCCCAAACAAGTCTTGGTGATTGGTTGCCATAAAGAGAATCAGGTAAACTTCCCCAACCACTCATAGCCACTGCGGTTTTGATCCTTGGTTCTTTGCTGAGTCCTAGTAACGAAATTCCCGCTCCATACGAAATTCCCGCAATACCAATGTTTGACGCATTCACTGGAGCATTCGCTAACAGGAAATCGATTCCTTTGGAAAGGTCTTCCATATCTTTGGGTCCTGCCACATTGATGAGTCCACCGGATGTTCCGAACCCTCTTGTGTTGTAACTAAACACAACATATCCTTTTTTTGCGAGTTTGGCTGCAGGGACAATGTATTCGTATTCATTGAGCGCCCAGCTATTGACAAATATAATCGCAGGGAAGGGACCTGTGCCAGATTTTGGTATGAACAAGTTTCCTGTGATTTTTACACCGTCGTTACTTAAAAACGAAATGTTATCGTTAAACGAAAAACTTCCATCGTTTTCATTTTGGAATGCCGTTTGTATATCTCTAGTGTATGCAGCATTACTTTGTTGTAACATTTCTGGTGTCGCATTTGTGCTTTGCGACCCGCCATTTAACACCGATAAGATGGCATTCGCTTCTTTTCCGTTTTGATTTCCATTCCCCCCACACGCCACAAGTAGGAAGTTCCCTACGATGAGGAGGAGAGTGAGATAGTTTTTTTGCTTTTTCATAATTCGCCTCTGAATTGCCTCAAAAATAACATAAAGAGGGAGGGTTTGCGTCTAAAATGGGAATCTTGGACGAAAAAGTAGGTCTAAAATGATAATTTTGTACGTTTTATTCGTACACTCGCAATTCCAAACAGTTGACGAATCCGTGCATATTGTCCGACTTTTGTCGTATGTCTGAATTTATGGGGTCTTGGCTCCAATTTGGTGCCTGGTATCATTTTGTTTTAGGAATCGGAATCCTCGTAAAAGAGAAAGGTTCCAAAGGGTTTCCCTTCGCAATGATTGCGGCTTTTTCTGGCGGGACTCTCATCATTTATGCATACCGATTGTTTGCAGGATTCGAATTTGAATTCCCACTCCTGAATCATGGGTATGTGCCCATCATCTATTTGATTCCAGGGAGCATGCAGTATACCATTGAACAGTTCTTAAGTACAGAACCAGTTTCTGTTGGAAATCTCAAACGGTTGTACCCAACTTTTGCTACAGTTCTTCTCCTTGTTTCCTTACAAATCTTCTATCCACAATCCTTAGAACAATCCATGAAGGAAAGTTTTACGGGACTTCCGTTTTCAATTCCAGAATACTTGGCCTTACTTGGTTGTTTGTATTGGGTGATCAGTTTCTTATGGATGATTTACCAATACAGACATATCCTCTACAACAATCCAAATGAAGAAGCAAAACTTGGTGTCCGAGTTTTGGGGATGATTTTAAAAGGCAATATAACATTTGCTAGTTTTATTTTCTTTAGCACTTTATTCCGTTGGAACTCTGGGATTTATTTTACGGCAGGGATCGCCACACTCATGGCAGTCGTTGCGTTCATTGGAACAGAAATCAATCATGAGTTGTTTAAGGATATATTACCTGGCCTACGACAATCCTATCGTACATCTAGAATCTTAAATCTCAATTTAGAAAAACTGCAACAAGACTTAGACCATTTGCTAAAACAAGAATTCGTATACCGTGAAGAAACAATCAATTTATCGAATCTCTCGGAACGACTAGGGATTAAAGATTACCAATTGAGTGAGTACATCAATGCGTATTTAGGTATGAACTTCAATCGATTGGTGAATGAATACCGAATTGCAGAAGTATGCCAACTGATCGAACAAAATCCAAAAGTCAATTTGTTATCACTTGCATACCAAGTGGGTTTTAATTCCAAAGCAAACTTTAATGTAGCTTTTAAGTCATTGAAGAAAATGTCACCAAGTGATTATGCGAAGTTAGTGGGAAAAGGGGAGAGGGGAAGGTAGGGGGATATGAAAAGATAAAAGTATAATGCATCGATTCATATTTTATAGATCCATATAATTGAAAAAAATGTTAAAGCCATTTCCTCTCAAAGGAATTTTGTATTTCCTCTTTTACCCATTGAG
>NZ_NPDM01000009.1 GCF_002812085.1 Leptospira levettii | reverse complement strand
AAAGAAATAAAAAAGAAAGAGTCCATAGTAATTACTAGATAAAAATTGAAGTAACAGAGTTAAAAAGATTAAAAATAGAAATTTATTTCTTTTGGTGTTTTTAAATAAAATCGAAAATGCTAGAATTAATGGAAATCCAAAGGCGAACTGATTCTGTAAATGTATATTTTGAATGGCAAAATAGTGCCCATTTGCAAAAATAAGAGATCCAATTGTGCTGTTTTTATTTGTGAATTTGAGTTGTCTGCATAAAAAATAAAAACTATAGAAATTTACTAAAGATGCAATCAAAAACAATCCATTGTAAGCTATGGATTGATTGTTTGTAAAATACTTTACAATAGCATAAAGAAACGATGGAAAATACATCGGTTCGGTGAAAAGAGCTGTGTGTTGATAGGGATAAAACGCATTACTTGCATATAAACTTTCGATATTGAGATTGTTAATGAATTCTTTCGCGTTAATTATATTACGCTCTAATATAGTTAATACGAGTAAATTATCTAAGCCGTCTCCGATTAAGTTACCATTTAAGTGAACTAAGTGAAATTTAAGGATTGGAAAAATACAAGCTATAATGAAGATGAAAATGTGAACTAGGACTTTCATTAGTGATTGGTATTTTTTGCAGTGCTAATATGAAAAATGATTGAATATTTAATGAGCGGAAAATTTGAGCGAAATGTCTATCTATTTTCTGGTTTTTTTTAAATTATTAGATGAATCATTCAAATATAGCAGGGCTTAATTTGATTTGTTTAAGTTGAATCATGGCAAATAAATTTGAGGAAAGATGAGCACAGATAAATCACACCGAATGTCAAGGTTTAGGTTGACCTTAATGATTTCCCTATTTTTGGGGATAGGTGTATTTTTAAGAGTATATCAGTTAGATCGTCAGAGTTTATGGGGAGATGAATTATTTTCTGTACATTCATCCTCCATCGATAGTTGGTCAGAATTCTTTAAAGTCATTTCTTCAGATCCGCATCCACCATTGTTCCAAATTATCTTAAAACTTTGGTTGAAAATTCCATTTCAGAACCAGGAAATTTTAGCAAAAATTTTTTCCTTAACTGTTTCTATTCTAAATCTTATCCTGGTTTGGTTGTTGTCTGGGCATTTATCTATAAAAATAAGGCTTCTATTCTTGTTTTTATTCTCAGTTTCTCCAGGAGCAATTTATTATGCACAAGAGGTTAGGTCTTACTCTTTATTATTGTTACTATCAACGATCTTCTTTTTGTTAGTAACAAAACTAAAGAATCCGGTCATCAAGCAGAAAAGCATTTTGATATCGTTATTGGTTCTATCGATATTAATTTCTTATATACACTTATTTGGCTTTATATACTCGGGATTTCTGATTTTATTCCTATTTCTCATTCATTCTTTTTCTGAACGTAAAATATCTATTGTATTCTTGACAATTGGGATTATAGTTATTTTGGCCTATTTTCCATTTCTTATTCATCTAAAACAAGCTGGTAGAATTGAAACCGCTGGTTGGATTTCGGCTCCTGATTCAATATTATTCTTAGGATTTTATAACTTATTTTTTTCGGTATCAATAAAACATCTTATTCTCACTGTGATTTTGCCTTTGATTTTATTTTTAGTATTATTGATTCGAAATTTGGTTAATATAAAAATATCTAATTGGAATTTTCAAACTTCGACAATTTATCTTTTTGTTGCTTTATCAATCATATTCCTTACTACCTTATTTTCATTTTATATTCCAATTACCACAAGCAGGAATTGGATCGTTACTTTACCACTGATCTATTATTTTATTTCTGTTGAAATGTCTTCGTTAAAGTACTTTAAATTTTTTATTTTAATTTTGATTTTATCTGTAGTTTTTTCGTTAATGAGTCTCAGAAAAAATTTCTATATAGAATTTAAGGAAGATTGGCGCGGAGCAACCCAAGTAATAAGTGGCAAATGTCCTGGTCCTTTGGTTCTGACAGATGCATTTCCAGAATTTTTTAATCTTTATTTAAAATGGAATAAAGTTCAGGATATTCATTTCGATTGGAATTATAATCTTGAAACCGCAAATCAGACTTATATTTGTTTGGTTTCGAGAAAATTAGGTGGTAACAATTTGAAGGTTGAACCCAAAGAGAGTTATCGATTTATAGAAAAATATGAAGTTTTGGGATTTGAAATTAAGAAATTTAAGAAAGTGAACTTATTTTGACTAAATTTTCTTGGAACACAAGTGTTCTTAAAATTTTAATCATATTATAGTGTAAATAGTATAAAAGATAAATGGCTGAGATGTCGAATGGAAAAATATTTAGAAAAACGTTCTAACCCCAAATTATTATCAATTGTAATCCCTTGTTATAATGAAGAGAAGGTGTTACCTTTTTTGCGAAATAGGTTAAGTGATTTTTTAAATTCTTTATCTGTTAAGACAGAAATTATTTTGGTGAATGATGGAAGTAAGGATAACACAATTTTTCAGCTAGTAAATTGGTCGATTGAAGATTCTTCAGTGCAGGTTATTTCTCTATCGCGTAATTTTGGTCACCAAATCGCTGTTACGGCAGGTATGGATTATGCAAGTGGTGATGCTATTGTGATTATGGATGCTGATTTACAGGATCCGCCTGAAGTGATCATTGAAATGTTAGAGAGATACCGTGAGGGTTATGACGTTGTTTATGGACAGAGAATCACTAGAACTGGAGAAACTTTTTTTAAAAAATTTACTGCATGGTGTTTCTATAGAATTATGAAGGTATTGGTTCACAAAGATTTACCTTTAGATACTGGTGACTTTCGATTAATTTCTAGACGTTGTGCGAATGCGTTAAATGGATTAAGAGAAAATCACCGGTTTTTAAGAGGGATGAATGCATGGATCGGATTTCCTCAAATACCAGTATATTATAATCGGGACCCACGCGTTGCTGGAGAAACTAAATATCCTTTAAAGAAGATGATTGGGTTGGCAATCAATGCTGCGATTTCTTTTTCTCCTATTCCTTTAAGATTTAGTTTAGCTTTAGGATTAATCATTGCCTTTGTTGGTTTTTTAGTTGGAATATATGCATTATTTCGCGCCTTTCAGTATTTTATTTTACACTCTCCGATAGTATACAATCCAGGATGGGCAACAATTGTAACTCTAATCTGCTTAATCGGAGGGTCGATTTTGATTTCGATTGGTATACTTGGCGAATATATAGCAAGAATATTCGAAGAGTCAAAGGGCAGGCCATTATATGTTGTTGAATTTGCTAAGGGAAAAAATGTTCAAAAAAAAAAGTTGGTTTAAAGTAGAGTTCGAATTGATCACTAATTTATTTAAAATCTGTATTTAAGCATCATGAAAGAATATTTTCTAGAAGTTTTTCGAAAGAATTCTAAAGAAATTAATGAACTCTATGTAATTAGAGCTATTGGTTGTTTCATTGTTATACTTTTTCATTGTTATACTTTTTCTTTGCATTTGATTCCTAAATCATATAGCAGCTATATGTCAAAAGCTGAGAATGCTGAATTTTCAATGAGTTTGTTTTTTGTAATTAGTTCATTTTTAGTTTCGGCATCTTTTTCAAGAGAAGTTGAGAAAAGACAAAATTACTTGGAAAACTGGAAGAGTTTTGTTATCAAAAGATCACTGCGAATTTTTCCAGCTTTTTATTTTGTGTTTTTTATGACCATATACTTAATGTCGGTTATGCTTCAGAAAACAAATGGTTTAGATTTACCTGAGGATATTGGAGCAAAGATTGAGAATATAAAACATGTAATTAGTTATTGGTGGGCAGATGCTTTTTATATTTCAAATTTTACCAAAGAAAGAGTATTGGCGCAGGGATGGTCACTTTCGATGGAAGAACAGTTCTATTTGTTGATGCCAATCTGTTATTTTTTTTATGAGAAGTATATTCCAAATCGAAAAAATAAATACCTAGTATTGATATTTTTCATTATCATTCCAATTTTTCTAAGATTATATCCTTATTATTATGTTAGCTTGCCGCATTTTGGTGATTATGTAAATTATGCTTTCCATCCAATCCATTTTCATTTTGAACCATTTGTCTACGGAATTCTCTTAATGGAAATTTGGCGGGATGGTGGTGTTAAAGTAGGGGATCGAAAAGGTAATTTATTATTCTATTTTACATTCGCCATGACTTGTTTGATATTCTATTTCTTAGTTCAATTGACTTATTCAGAGAATCGTTTATATTTTATTGTTTTTCGGAATGCATTTTATTCATTTTTTGCATTTCTTGTTGTTTATGGTTTGGTATTTGGCTACTTTAAGCGACTTAGTTTTATACTTTCAAGCAGTGTTTTGGTTTTTATTGGTAAACTAAGTTATGGGATATACTTAATTCACATGTTAGTTAATACAATTGTGTTAGGGAAAGTATATGATGCAACAAATCCAGAGAAGAATGATATAGTTGTAATTTTAAAAGCTGCATTGATTAGTTTGATGGTTTCTACGTTAATTGCTTTACTTAGTTATTATTTTATTGAAAAACCTTTCCTGAAAATTCGTGAATGGTCTCAGCCGAGATATGATATAGCGAAAAATCAATTTTATTATGCGAAAACCACTCGTGGTGAGTTGATATTTGTTTCTATCATGCTTACAATTTTATCTTTTGCTCCATTTTATATGTTGAAATTGTTGGTGGCAGTAGATTTTTTCCCAAAAAATAGTGTAAGCCAATTAGTGATGATGATCCTATTGGCAATTCCTCTGTTGGTAAATCTCTATTCAATCTTTAAGTATAGGAAGATTTTCTTTTTAAAATATTTTTCAAAATTTAATCATACAAAATTACTCAATTGAAATTTAATTTAAAAACGCAGATTTTAAATTCTCTTTGATTTTCGCTTTTGTTCCTTCCGCTTCTTTGGGAAGGGTTAGCTCATCGAGTTGTTTTAAAATAAAAGTTTCATCTACAAGTTTTCCTTCCAAAACTTTTCCAATCATACCTGCGATGATGGTTAAAATTTGGTTAGGATCTAGATAACCATGATTTTCTAAAAGGATGGCCATTCCCATGGCACCTTCTGTTCCGTAAAAGGGAGGTTTCTTCGAAAATTCTGTTTCGAAAATACCTTTAGGTAGGGCATCTTTTACTTTTTGGATCATATCCATTTCACTAGGACCATGACTTGTGCGATTGATGAGAGTAAGCGTTACTGGGTTTTTAGGTCCATGGATACGAAGGATTTCTTCCGCATACAGTCTGATTTTTTTTGCTGCGTCTCTTGTGATGGCATCTCTACCTAAAAAATTCAATTGGTATAAATATTCTTCTAACTCATCTCCACTTAATTTTCCCATACAGATCAATTGGTACAGTGTGAAGATCATATAATCGGATTCTGTATTATCTCCGAGTAGGATCTCTTTCGAATTTGTGGGTAAATAGATTCGGTCGTACAGAAGAATAGAAAGTTTATAAGACATTTGATCGAATAGGCTTTGGTAAGAGGCACCTAAGAATTTTTTAGTCCGTGACCAAGCTGGTTTGAATCCATTTTGAAAAAATGTAAGAGGATTGAAGATTGTATCAATGACTTTGTCAAAAACTCCTTTGATTGTTCCTTCTAAGTATTTTAGATGTAAAGATTCAATGTGTATGTTATCTTTTGCGATTGTGGCAAGCATGGTCCTTCGAAAAAAATGAGGGCTTGCGGAAATAAAGGCGAGGGGAGCATTCTCTAAGTTGATTCTAAGTTCTCGATACAATTCAGGCATCCCTGGTAGCGCCTGTTTTTGGTTAGGTGTCTCGAATAAAGCAGAGAATTTTCCTTTTCCAGAGTGAATATCTGTCGCTAGATACGTTTGGTCAATGTCTGATGTAACAACAATGCCTTGGTAGTCTTCTGCGATGATCCGTAGTTTCCCTTTTCCAACAATGGTAGTCCTTCCTAAGATGGAATTTTCGGTGGCATTTAAATGGGCTAAGTCTTTGGAATACTGTCGAAAACTATCTAATCCTTCTAGAATCACTTGGAAATCATGGGATCCTACTGGCAGTTTGTCTCGGATTTCACAGGAGAAAAAACCATCCTCATCCGCCTTGATTTTACCAGAGGTATAGATGAGTTTGCCTGTCGCATCATGGACTTCTAATTTTAACACTGGTTTACGAACCGGGGCGAGGGAAAAATCGAGAAAGGGAGTGATTTTGGTTTCATCACCCTTAAATAACCCTGTCACTAGGTCCCAGAGGCCATCTGCCTTCATCAAATCGGTAATCCCTACATCGACTACCTGACCACGCACATAGGAGCGTCGTTCTCTTCCTAGCGATCCACCGCAAACTGCGATTCTTTTGATATCGGTAATGATAGGTTGTGAAGTATTTGGTTCTTGGGACATAGAATTTATGCCCTTAAGCGTCTAAGAAAACAAGGAGCCGTCTATTCCTTTTTATGGCATCACTACGATCTACGAATGATTTTGTAAAACTTTTACAAAAAGAGGGAGAGCTCCGGGTCATTTCCGATTTGGTTGACCCCAATTTAGAACTGGCAGAAATCCAAAGGCGAGTGGTCGCAAAAAAAGGACCTGCCCTGCTCTTTACCAATGTAAAGGGAACCAAGTTTCCAGTGGCTACCAATCTTTATGGTTCTGAAAAACGAATCCATTTGGCTTTTGGCGAAAAACCCGTACAAACGATCGCAAGACTTGCCAAACTTGCGAAAGAAATTTTCCCTCCGCGGTTTTCCAAACTTTGGAAAGAACGTTCCCTTGGCCTTTTGCCGTTTCAGGTGGGCTTAAAACAAGTCAGGCGGGCACCTATTTTAGATGGCAGTGTTCCCAGCGTGGAAGAACTTCCGGGCCTTGTGTCATGGCCAAAAGATGGTGGTCCCTTTGTCACTTTGCCTCTAGTTTATACACAACATCCAAGTTCTGGAAACGGTAATTTGGGGATGTATCGTGTACAATTGTTTGGTGAAAAAACGGTAGGGATGCACATCCAAATCCACAGAGGAGGTGGGTTCCATTATTACGAAGCAGAAAAGGAAAACAAATCCCTTCCTGCACATGTTTACATCGGTGGGCCTCCTGCTCTCACCATTGCCGCTGTGGCACCACTACCGGAAGAGATCCCAGAACTTGTATTTGCTTCCTTTCTCATGGGAGAAAAACTCCGGATGAAAAAAGACAAAACTGTTTCACCTTACCCCATTGTTGCTGATGCAGATTTTGCTCTCATTGGATCCATTCCACCGAAATTACGAAGACCCGAAGGTCCGTTTGGTGACCATTATGGATACTATTCGTTGTTACATGATTACCCTTACTTAGATCTCTCCCATATCCTCCATAGAAAAGATGCCATTTGGGCAGCAACGGTTGTGGGAAGACCTCCACAAGAAGACCATTATATTGCTGAATTCTTACAAGACCTATTATCACCTATGTTTCCCCTTGTGATGCCACAGGTTCTTGGTGTCTGGGCCTATGAGGAATCAGGTGTTCATTCACTGGCAGCTGCCGTTGTCAAAGAAAGGTATTTCCGTGAAGCCTTTATGGGAGCACTTCGCATTTTGGGAGAAGGGCAACTCTCACTCACAAAGTGTTTACTTGTAACCAACGAACGAGTGAATCTAAAAAACTTTTCAGAAACCTTCCGAGTGATCACAGAACGAAGTGATCCGAGAACTGATTTTTTTATCTTTAGCAATATCAGCCAAGATACATTGGATTATACGAGTGGAACTGTGAATAAGGGGAGTAAACTTCTTTGGATGGGAATTACCGATCCAAACAAACCCATCATCAATACAAATCTTCCTAAAGAATTTAATGGAAGTTTTAAAGACAAACGTTTCCAAAACCCAAAAGTATTTTTACCAGGTGTTCTTGTTGTCAAAGGTTCGGAATTTAAACCAAATGATCGTTTGGCGGAAACGTTACTCTCTGAAGATTTAGGTAAGTTTTCCTACGTGTTTCTTGTGGACGACTCGGAAGATGCTGTGAAATCGGATTCGGATTTTATTTGGACTATGTTTACTAGGATGGAACCTGCTTCCGATGTGTATGCAAGGACAGAAACCATTCGTAACCATATATCCTACCAAGTTCCTATTGTATTTGATTGTCGGATGAAACCTTGGATCCCAGAAGTTCTCACTCCCTTGCCAGAAACGGTCAAACAGGTGGAAGAACGATTTGGCAAATGGATTGATTCCTTGCCATTGGGATGAGGACAATCGGGAAACATTCAAAAACTCTTTTCCCAAATCCGAGAGAAAAGTTGATAGATGGAATCTCTTAGGAAAAAAGAATCATCAGAGAAATGGCAAAAAAACTTACTTTAGTCACTGGCGGTGCGGGCCTCATTGGTTCGCAAATCATTGAAGACTTAAACCATAATGGAAACACCGACATTTTGGTTGTAGACCATTTGGGAACAACAGAGAAATGGAAAAATCTCCAAAGGAATTTTTTTACAGAGTATTATGAAAAGGATCAGTTTGAAAGATTTTTGGATGCAGGCCATCCTCTTCTTTCTGAGATCTCCGAAATTTACCACCTAGGTGCTTGTTCCGCAACAACAGAAAAAGATGCAACATATCTAATCCAGAATAACTTCCATTATACGAAAAAATTAGCTGAGTTTGCGATTGCAAAAAACATCCCTTTTTTATACGCATCAAGTGCGGCAACTTATGGGGAAGGTGAATTTGGATACGATGATAAAGCCCCCATCGAATCTTTAAAACCTCTCAATATGTATGGTTATTCAAAACACCTTTTTGATTTGTATGCAAAAAAGACGAAGATTGCAGACAAACTAATCGGACTCAAATACTTTAATGTGTTTGGATATGGCGAAGCACATAAAGGGGATATGCGTAGTCTTGTACTCAAAGGGTATGAACAAATACGAGATACAGGCAAACTAAAACTTTTTAAATCCTACAAACCAGAATACAAAGATGGGGAACAAAAACGGGATTTTTTGTATGTGAAGGATGCTAGTAAAATTAGTATCTATTTACTCAGTGAACGAAAATACGGATTGTACAATGTCGGGCGAGGGATGGCAGAAACTTGGAATGATTTGGCATCTGCACTTTTTAGTGCCATGAATGCGCCGATAAACATTGAATATGTGGAAATGCCAGAGTCATTAAAAGGCAAATACCAATATTATACCTGCGCTAATATGGAAAAGTTAACGAGAGCCGGATATCCTTTCGGTTTTACAAACCTCCAGGATTCCATAAAGGAATACGTTCGCCTCTTATCATTAGAAGCGAAGTAATGCTTACTTTTTGTACACTTTTACGATGGTTTGGATCAAATCTTTGAACTTAGCATCTTTCAAACGATAGAACACTTGGTTCGAAGACTTTCGGGATTCCAAGATTCCATTGTTTTTCATTTTGCTTAAGTGTTGAGAGGCGGCCGATTGGCTCGTTCCAAGTAATTCCACGAGTTGACCTACTGTTTTTTCTTCTTTTGCCAAAGTATAAAGGATGAGCAAACGAATCGGGTGGGCTATCCCTTGAATTCCTTTGATCGCTTGTTCCAATTGTTGTTTCGATAGTTCTGTTTTTATTTTCATCGGTAAGGATTCCGTTATATCCTTATGACGAATACATACCCAAATTACCTACGAAATTTTTATCGTTTGTTAAAAAAATGACAAAATAATTTCACAAATTCTTTTGCCTCCTTTGTACGAAAAGAAGGCAAAAAAGGATTAATCGAAGTTAGATTCGGACACCACCAGAGATTTCCAAAACCACACCTGTAACAAGATCGTTCATAATGATAAACTCTGCTGTCGACGCAATTTCATCTGGTTCCCCGAGTCTTCCCACTGGGATGATCGATTTCCATTTTTCTAATGCTTCTGGGTTCATGTCTTTTAATACCATCTCTGTTCCAATGAATCCAGGTGCAATGCCTGCCACTCTGATTCCGAACTTGGCAAGTTCTTTGGACCAAGTGACTGTCATCGCTGCAACACCAGCTTTTGCAGCACTATAATTGGTTTGTCCAGAATTACCATGCATGGCAATGGAGGCAATAGGGATGATGACCCCTTTTTTTTGTTCTACCATTTTGGCAGCTGCTTCTCTACCAGTTAAAAAAACTCCAGTTAAGTTGACATCGATAACAGATTGCCATTGGTCGATGCCCATTTTACCTTTGACCTTTCCTGTTTCTTTGTCCACCCGGATGAGAAGGCCATCACGTAAGATCCCTGCATTGAGGATTGCTACATCAAGGCTTCCTTGAAATGCAGCTGCTTCTTCCATGAGTCGGATACTATCTTCTTCTTTTGCAACATTGGCAACGATTCCTGTTGTTTTGATCCCTTCTTTTTGAAAGAGAGAAACGGTTTCGTCCAATTTGTCTTTTTGGATGTCTGAGAGAATGATATTGGCACCTGACTTACCAAGACGGTATGCCATTGCCTTTCCGAGTCCACCGGCAGATCCGGTGACGAGAATGTTTGCACCTTTTAATTCCATGTCCACCAGTTTCGAAAAGGGCGGATACTAGGTCGATACAATTACAGGTGAAATGATTTGGTCAAAAACGAATTATATTTCTGCTAGTTCGGCACTGCGAAACGACACATAATTGTCGTTAAATGGAATTTCCACTCTGGCAACGGTTCTGTCTTCGTGAGTGATGATGCGAAATAAGTTAGGGTCAACACCTTCGTTTTTAAGAAGGATCATGATGAGAGCAATTCCAAGTCCCGCACCTTCTGTATTGTCCATATTGTCCATGTAAAATTCAGCGATGTCATTATACCCCATGGACTTTTTCATTTTTTCACGCATCCGAACTTCTTCTGTTTTGATGACGGGAGTGTTGTTTGTCACCTCCACAAGAAGACCATCTAAACAGTAATGGAATTTGATTTGCACATAAACACCTCGGGCGAGGCATCGTTTCCCATATTCATCTGCCATTTTTTCTGAGAACTTTTTGGAATACTCTTTGATCCCTTGGAAATAATCAGCTTCATCCGTAATGTCGAGTCCTTCATCTTCAAAAAAAACTCGTTTTTGGTTGGCTTTGATTCCGTTGATGGTAAGTTCTTTGGAAATGGTATACAACATTTCCACAAATTGAGATTGTCCCACTTCATTTAGGATATGAGTGATGAGCCCAAGCACATACTGTTCCAACTGGCGATTCATCCGAGACGAACGGACGACAATTTTCGATTTTGCCTTTACTAAATCGGGGATTTGTGCTTCTAATTCTACAAAGGGTTTCGCCACGAATCTTTCCTTATACTGTGAGTCTCTCCCACATGGTTCTATTATCGAACCGGGAAATCCACAACTAAAATCAGACTGGAAAATCACCAAATTTCCTGTTTTTTTACCATTTCCAGGAAATAAACTCATTTTCCATTGACCAATGAGCCTCATTTAAAATAGTGTAAAAAACCTAGCCTCGCTTGGAAACCCGCGCTTGGGTGGGAAACGTTTGCCCTCTTAGCTCAGTGGTAGAGCACTTCCATGGTAAGGAAGGGGTCGCCAGTTCAAGCCTGGTAGAGGGCTTGTTTAGGGCTGTAGTTTAATGGTAGAACTAGGATCTCCAAAGTCCTTGGTGGGAGTTCGATTCTCTCCAGCCCTGCCAACTACGGAATATAGAATTAGAGAAACAGGACAAGGATCAATGAAAGCTACGAGTTTCATTCAGGAATGTAAAGCAGAACTTGAAAAAGTACATTGGCCTACGCGCCAAGAAGTGGTGAGTTCTACCGTTGTAGTCCTAGTTACAGTATTTATCTTTTCCTTATTTTTATCAGCTTCAGATTTCATTTTCTTGAAACTGCTAAAGTGGTTCTGGGCATTAGGAACATAGGTAGGGAAGTGGGCGATTCTTTAGATAAAAAATGGTATGTGCTTCAGACTTATTCTGGTCATGAGAATAAGGTGAAAACTAACATTGAAAAGATGGTCCAACAACAAAAGCTGGAAGACCAGATCTTTTCGGTGAAAATTCCTTCGATGGAAGTTGCCGAAATGAAAAACGGCAAAAAGAAGGTCACGAAGAAAAAACTCATGCCGGGTTATGTTCTCGTTGAGATGAATATGACTGATGACCTTCGGTTTAAAATCCAGAACTTACCTTCTGTGTCTACATTTGTAGGCGGAAAAGGAAAAGGTCCGGAACCACTTTCTCTTGATGAGATCAAAAATCTCTTCAGTGATGTGGGAAATGTGGAATCGGAAGAAGTATCAAGACCACGTTTCCTCTTCAAAGTGGGCGAAACATTGAAAATTATAGATGGTCCGTTTGCCAATTTCACAGGGCTTGTGGATGAAATTTTCCCTGATAAGGGAAGACTTCGTGTCCGAGTCGAAATTTTTGGAAGATCCACTCCTGTGGAGTTGGATTACCTCCAAGTAAAATCGGAACAATAGAACTGATAGATTGACTTTTAGTAAGGAACTTGAAACGAGATGGCTGCAAAGAAAGTAGTAAAACAAATTAAACTCCAAGTAGAAGCAGGGAAAGCAAACCCAGCTCCTCCGGTAGGACCTGCACTTGGTCAGGCCGGACTCAATATCATGGAATTTTGTAAACAGTTCAATGAGAGATCAAAAAACCAAATGGGACTCAAACTCCCAGTGGTGATCACTGTTTATTCCGACAGAAGTTTTACTTTCGTCACTAAATCTCCTCCAGCGGCTCTTCTTGTCATGAAGGCACTTGGAATTCCAGGTGGATCTGCCACTCCACACACTGTAAAAGTGGGAACAATCAAACGCGCACAACTAGAAGAAATTGCAAAAACGAAGATGGAAGACCTCAATGCGAACGACTTAGATGCAGCAGTGAAAATCATTGCTGGAACTTGCCGTTCCATGGGTGTTAACGTCGAGTAATCATTAGGAAACGGGAACCGAAGTCATGAAACGCGGCAAAAAATACATCCAACTCAAAGAGAAAGTCGATCGCACAAAGGCTTATACCCTTGGTGAGGCAGTCGGGTTAGCGAAAGCTACCAGTTACTCAAAGTTCGACGGAACTTTAGAGATCTCTACTAAAATTAATTATAAATCTCTTCAAAACGTAAGAGGGACAATTTCTCTTCCACACGGAACTGGAAAAACGATTAAGGTTTTGGTTTTCTGCAAAGGAGACAAACAAAACGAAGCGAGAGAGGCTGGTGCTGATTTCGTGGGTGATATGGACCTAATTGAAAAAGTTTCTGGTGGTTGGACTGATTTTGACGCCTGTGTGGCAACTCCTGATATGATGAAGGAAGTTGGTAAACTGGGTCCAGTTCTTGGTCGTAAAGGACTTATGCCAAAACCAAAAGCAGGAACAGTGACTACTGATGTAACAAAAGCAGTGAAAGAACTCAAAGCAGGTCGTATTGAATACCGCCCTGACAAAGGGGGAGTGGTTCACTTAGGAGTAGGAAAGTGTTCCTTCTCTGATGATAAACTTTCTGATAACATCAATGCTGTTGTTGCAGCTCTTATGAAAGACAAACCTTCCGATGCGAAGGGAGATTACCTCAAGTCTTTCTCAGTAGCAGCGACAATGGGAATCGGCGTAAAAGTCGATGTAAAAGAACTAGTAAACGCGAACATATAACGAGTAAGAAAAATGGCAAATCCATCTAAAATTGAAGCAGTAACAGAACTAAAGACTCGTTTGGAAAAACGACCTAACTTTATTTTAGCATCTTACAGCGGTTTAACTGTTGAAGATATGTCCAACCTTCGTGCGAAACTTCGCAAGGAAGGATCAGAGATGAAGGTGATCAAAAACAACCTTTTTCTCCGTGCATTAAAAGAGTCTTCTGAACATAAAAACAACTCCATTGATTTTGGGGATGTTTACAAAGGCCCGCTTGCAGCGATTTTCTCTCTGGATGCACTTCCAGCAGTAGCGAAAGTTTGTAAGGACTTTGCAAAAGATAAGAAGGAACTTGAAATCAAAACCGGCTATATGGACGGTGAGGTTTTGGGTAAGTCTGGAGTAGAAGCGATTGCTGGACTTCCGTCCAAACAAGAACTTCTTGCGCAAGTGGCTCGTGGGATCAATGCTCCTGCAACGCAAATTGCTTCTGGAATCAATCAAATCATGGCATCATTGGCTCGCGCCATCAATGCTGTAGCCGAGAAAAACGGCAATTAGTAATCATAGTGATTAGTAGGATAAGGAGAATATAGATGTCTGTTGACGCGCTATTAGAACAAATTGGAAGTCTTACATTAGTTCAGGCTGCTGACCTAGTGAAAAAGATGGAGGAGAAATTCGGGATTTCTGCTGCTGCACCGGTTGCGGTAGCGGCTGTTGCGGGTGCAGGTGGTGGCGCTGCTGCTGCTGAAGAACCAGCAACTTTCAATGTTATCTTGAAAGCACACGGTGACAAAAAGATCGACGTTATTAAACTCGTTCGCGAAATCACTGGTCTTGGATTAGCAGATGCGAAAACTCTTGTGGAAGCTGGTGGAAAATCAGTAAAAGAAGGGGTTTCTAAAGATGAAGCTGCTGATATTAAGAAAAAACTCGAAGGTGTTGGGGCTCAAGTAGAAGTTGCTGCTGCCGGTTAATCGGTTGCCAATTTTTAAACCCAGTCTTCAAAAACTTAGAGGCAGGGAGGCCGTAGGCGTCCCCACCTCTATTTTTTCGTTTATCATACCATCTATTATTTTGACGTCTCTAGGGAGAGTATTCCATGCATACCCGAATGCAAATTAGAAACCGGGTAAATTTCGGTAAAATTACCGACCTCAATTTACTTCCTAATCTTATCTACGTACAGAAAAAATCCTTTGATTGGTTTCTCCAGTCGGAAGTGAAAGATCCGACCAAACGTTTAAACCAGGGGTTGGAAGCAGTTTTTCGTGAATCTTTTCCAATCGAATCACCAAACAACGATATGGTCATGGAATATGGCCATTATGTGTTAGGGGAACCGAAACGTGATCCTCAAGAATGTAAGGACACTGATTCTTCTTATGCGGTTCCACTAAAAGCAGTCATTCGACTCATCATCAAGGACACCGGGGAAATCCGCGAACAAGTTGTCTACATGGGTGACTTACCTGTGATGACAGACCACGGTACTTTCATCATCAATGGTGCGGAAAGGGTAGTGGTAAGCCAGTTACACAGATCGCCTGGTATTTTCTTCTCTTATGACCAAGTGCGAGATACATTCTCTGCGCGTGTGATTCCTTACCGAGGTTCTTGGTTGGAATTTGAGATGGACAACAAAGGGATCCTTGTTGCCAAAATCGACCGTAAGAAAAAATTCCCAGCTACACTTCTTGTGAAAGCAATGGGAATGGGAACAAACGAAGAAGTATTACGTTTGTTCTATGGTTCAAGCAAAATGAAAATTGCAGGTGCCAATCCAAAAGACCTCAAACGTCTGATTGGTCGCCGAACCATTGCTGATATCATCAACATGGAAACAGGCGAGGTCATGCTCGATGCTGGTTCTAAAATCAATGAGGATAATATCTCCATCCTTCGTGAAATGAAGGTGAAAGATGTGGATGTCATTGAATTTCCAAAAGGAAAAGACAATCCAGTTCTCATCAACTGCCTAGAAAAAGACGGAGTGAACGACTACGAAGACGCGGTGAAAAAATTTCACACCATCATGCGTCCGGGTGAACCTTCTACGATTGAAAACGCGGAAGCCGAACTGAAAAGACTCTTTTTCTCACACAAAACGTTTGATTTGGGTGTGGTAGGTCGTTACAAAATCAATAGCAAATTTGAATTCAACAATCCAAAAGAATTCTCAAAAGCAGATGATCGTGTTTTAAGAAAACAAGACATCATTGAAACGGTTCGTTACCTTGTGATGCTTATGTCTGAGGCAGAAAACTACTACCCAGACGATATTGACCACTTAGGAAATAGAAGGATTCGTTCTGTTGGAGAGCTCATCGCAAACCAATTGAAACTTGGATTCTCTCGAGTCGAACGTGTCATCAAAGAAAGAATGACAGTGCAGGAGCCAGAACAACAAACTCCGCAACTTCTCATTTCCATCAAACCAATCACTGCGGTGATCAATGAGTTTTTTGGATCTTCTCAACTTTCTCAGTTTATGGACCAAACAAACCCACTCGCGGAACTGACCCACAAACGTAGGTTAAACGCTCTTGGGCCTGGTGGTCTTTCTCGTGATAGAGCAGGTTTCGAAGTTCGTGACGTTCACTATTCTCACTATGGTCGTATGTGCCCGATTGAAACACCGGAAGGTCCAAACATTGGTCTCATTCTTTCCATGTCTAGTTTTGCAAGGGTAAACGATTATGGGTTTATTGAAACTCCATACCGTCTTGTTAAAAATGGAAAAGTCCAAAAACAAGTAGAGTATCTCACTGCTGATAAAGAAGAATACCACTATATGGCGCAGTCGAATTCGACTGTGGATGAGAAAGGGGAATTTACTTCCAAACTCATTTCCACTCGCCACAGAGGGGATTTCCCTTTCCGTAGCCCATCTGAGATCCAGTACATGGACCTTGCTCCACTACAAGTTGTGTCTGTATCAACAGCACTCATTCCATTCCTCGAACATGATGATGCGAACCGTGCACTCATGGGTTCCAACATGCAACGCCAAGCAGTTCCACTTCTTACAGAAGAGGCTCCTTTTGTGGGAACGGGTATGGAAGCTCGTGCGGCGTATGACGCTGGTGTTTGTATTGTTGCGAAAAAAGATGGTGTTGTTTCCAAAGTGGATGCAACAGGTGTTTGGGTGAAAGAAGACCAATCCAAAGAGATTGTCCACTACCCACTCATTAAATTCAAAAAAACGAACCAAGGCACTTGTTTTAACCAAAAACCAAACGTGTCCATGCTCCATACCACAACTGGTGGTAAGGTGAGTAAGGTTTCCAAAGAACGTATCGAAGTAACAACTCCGAATGGTGAAAAGGAAACTCACGAATTGGTTTTATCGGAAGAAGTTCAATACCAAGCAGTTGTCAAAGAAGGACAAGATATTGGAATTGGAGCACCAGTTGCAGGCCAGATCATCAAAGGGGAAAAATACGGAGAGTTCGGACAAATCCTCCAAAAAGGAACTGTCCTTGCGAACGGTCCTTCCACTGACGCTGGTTATTTGGCGCTTGGACGAAACGTTCTTGTGGCATTTATGCCTTGGGAAGGTTACAACTTTGAGGATGCGATTCTGATCTCAGAACGAATCATTAAAGACGATGTATTCTCTTCCATTCACATTGAAGAATTCGAAATCCAAGCTCGGGAAACAAAACTTGGACAAGAACAAATCACTCGTGACATTCCAAACCTTTCGGACAAAGCGTTCCGTGATTTGGATGAGTCTGGTGTGATCCGTGTGGGTGCTGAAGTAAAACCTGGTGACATCCTTGTTGGTATGGTGACTCCTAAAGGAGAAACTGACCTCACTCCAGAATATAAATTATTACACTCCATCTTTGGAGAGAAGGCAAAAGAAGTAAGAGATTCCTCTCTTCGTATGCCAAACGGTTTCGAAGGAACTGTGATCGATATCAAACGTTATTCCCGTGAAACAGGCGATGAACTCGCTGCTGGTGTGGAAGAAATGGTGAAAGTGTATGTGGCTCGTAAACGTAAACTCCTAGTGGGTGATAAGATGGCCGGAAGACACGGAAACAAAGGGGTCGTAGCACGTGTGATGGCACAGGAAGATATGCCATACATGGAAGACGGCACTCCAGTTGATATCGTACTCAACCCTCTTGGTGTTCCTTCGCGTATGAACCTCGGTCAGATTTTTGAAACACAACTTGGTTTCGCTGCTAAAAAACTAGGGATCAATTTTGAAACTCCCGTGTTTGATGGAGCGAGTGAAGGTGATGTTCACGAATTCTGCAAAAAAGCAGGTTTACCAGAAAACAGCAAATTTCAGTTATACGATGGAAGAACTGGTGAGAAATTCATCAACCAAGTCTTCTGCGGATACATCTACATGTTAAAACTGGCTCACTTGGTGGATGACAAAATCCATGCAAGGTCTACTGGACCTTACTCACTCGTAACGCAACAACCACTCGGTGGTAAGGCGCAGTTCGGGGGACAAAGGTTAGGGGAGATGGAAGTTTGGGCTCTCGAAGCGTATGGTGCATCACATACCTTACAAGAGTTACTTACCATCAAGTCAGATGATATGTTAGGTCGTGCAAGAATTTACGAAGCGATTGTGAAGGGAATCCACTCGATTAAACCGGGTATTCCTGAGTCCTTCAACGTTCTTGTGCAGGAACTCCGAGGTCTTGCCCTCGATATCATCATTAAAGACTCCGAAGGATTGGAAGTGGATATCTCTGATTACGAAGATGAATTCTCGAAAAACAAAAAGAAAATTAAATTCGAGACCATTGAAAACGTTTAGGGAAGGGAAAAAGTATGAGAAATTACAATAGTTTTGAATCGATTACGATCCGTTTGGCATCACCCGAGCGGATCAAAGAGTGGTCGTTTGGGGAAGTCAAAAAACCTGAAACGATCAACTACCGTACCCTAAAACCGGAACGAGATGGTCTTTTCTGCGAAAAAATCTTTGGAACCACAAAGGATTGGGAATGTTACTGCGGTAAATTCAAATCCATCCGTTATAAGGGTGTGGTTTGCGACAAATGTGGTGTTGAGGTAACTCACTCCAAAGTACGTCGTGAAAGAATGGGGCACATAGAACTTGCGGCTCCTGTTTCGCACATTTGGTACTACCGATCAGTTCCATCTCGTATGGGACTGCTTCTCGACATGACGATCAACCAACTCAAAAGTGTTCTTTACTTTGAGAAGTATGTGATCATTGACCCAGCTGATTCCGGAAGGAACAGAGGGGAACTCATCGATGAAGATGAATACCATAATTATTTAGATGAATACGGTGATAAGTTTATCGCAGGAATCGGTGGGGACGCCATCAAAGAACTTCTCGCACGCATTGATGTAGATGCAGAAGCTCGTGTGATCCGCCAAAAGATCCAAGACAAAAACAAAATCTCTGACAAACGTATTTTTAAACGCCTCGAAGTTTTAGAAGCGTTCCGGGATTCCGGAAACCGCCCTGAGTGGATGGTTCTGGATGTAGTTCCTGTCATCCCACCAGAACTTCGTCCGATGGTGCAATTAGAGGGGGGACGTTTTGCAACTTCCGACCTAAACGATTTGTATCGCCGTGTGATCAATCGAAACAATCGTCTCAAACGCCTTCTTGCTTTGAAAGCTCCTGAGATCATCGTTCGTAACGAAAAACGTATGTTACAAGAAGCAGTCGATGCTCTTTTTGATAACAGCCGTCGTAAACGTACGGTAAAGGGAAAAGGAAATCGACCATTGAAATCGATCTCCGACATGCTCAAAGGAAAACAAGGTCGTTTCCGCCAAAACCTACTTGGAAAACGGGTAGATTATTCTGGTCGTTCCGTTATCGTTGTTGGTCCTGAACTCAAATACCACCAAATGGGTCTTCCTAAAAAAATGGCTTTGGAACTCTTCAAACCATTCATCATGAAACGCCTTGTGGATTTGGAACTTGCACCAAACATCAAGTCTGCGAAGAAAAAAATCGAAGCAGAAGACAAAGAAGTTTTTGATGTATTGGAAACAGTTGTGAAAGAACACCCAGTTTTACTCAACCGTGCTCCAACACTCCACAGACTTGGAATCCAAGCATTTTTACCAGTCCTTGTAGAAGGAAAAGCAATCAAACTTCACCCACTCGTTTGCCACGCGTTTAACGCTGACTTCGACGGGGACCAAATGGCGATCCACGTTCCTCTTGCTCCAAAAGCACAGCTCGAAACTTGGATGCTCATGTTATCACCGCATAACATTTTGAATCCTGCGAACGGACAACCGATTTGTGGACCAACACAAGATATCGTTCTTGGAATTTATTACCTCACTTCGGAAGTCAAAGACGCGAAGGGAGAAGGTAAATTCTTCACAGGTCTTGAGGAAGTGATGTATGCGATTGAAACCAAAACGGTTGAGATTCGCTCTAAAATTTCCGTTTTACACGAAGGTAAAATCATCGAAACCACACCGGGAAGACTTATCTTCAACCAAGTGATGCCAAAAGGGTATGTTTATATCAACAGAACCCTCGGTGATAAAGAAACAAACAAAATCATTGCAGACGTTTATGAAAAGTTTGGACCAGGGATCACAGTTGTGATGCTTGATGAAATCAAACGACTCGGTTACCGTTACGCGACTGTATTTGCTCCTACCATCTCGATTGATGACATCCGAGTTTCTCCTCAAAAAGAAGGACTCGTAAATGATGCCAACAAAGAAGTGGAAAAAGCGGATATGGAGTACCGTAAAGGTATCATCACAAACGAAGAACGTCGTAAAAAAGTAATCGAAATTTGGACCAAAACCAATGACCGCATTACAGAAGGGATGTTCAAGGAACTCGAAAAAGACCAAGCGGGATTTAACCCGGTTTACGTCATGGCAGCTTCCGGTGCGCGCGGGTCAAAACAACAGATCCGTCAGCTCGCTGGGATGCGGGGCCTTATGGCAAAACCGTCAGGGGAAATCATCGAACTTGCGATTCGTTCGAACTTCCGTGAAGGACTCGGGGTATTAGAATTTTTTATCTCCACACATGGTGCGAGAAAGGGTCTTGCGGATACTGCCTTAAAAACAGCGGATGCGGGTTACCTCACTCGTCGTCTTGTGGATATTTCCCAAGACGTGATCGTTTCCGAAGATGATTGCGGAACCAAAGCAAACATCACACTCGGAATCGTAAAAGAAGGGGAAAACGTAATTGTTTCTCTTGCGGACAGAGTGTTCGGTCGTTACACAGCGGAAGACCTAGTTGACCCAGTGACAGAAAAAGTGGTATTTCCAAAAGATACTCTCATCACAAGAGCACTCGGCCAACAGATCGAAAACCTTGGTTACGATAAAATCAAAGTTAGATCTCCACTCACTTGCCGTTCCCGTCATGGAATTTGTACAAAATGTTACGGTATGGACATGGCTCGTCTTGTCCCTGCTGAGATTGGAGAAGCAGTGGGAACCATTGCCGCTCAGTCCATCGGCCAACCTGGAACACAGTTAACAATGAGAACCTTCCACGTGGGTGGTGCGGCTTCCGCTACGATCCAAGAGAAGGAACACAAAGTTCCATTCCGTTCTTTGGTAAAATCCATTAATGGTCGTTTGGTGACAAATGCCAACAGTGCAAAAGTATTTGCTCGTCGTGGAACGATTATCGTGAACCGACTCATCCAAGAATTCAACACTGAGTCATTATCCAGTGTGCGAGTCGTGGATGGACAACGATTGGAAAAAGGAGAAGTGTTTGCGACGCAAGTGAGTGATTCTACAGAACAACGGATCACTTCTGACCAAGCAGGTGTTGTTTCCCTAGTTGGAACTACACTTCGTATCCTTGGGGATGACATTGTCATACCTGTCAAAATCGGAACCATCCTTCGTGCGGAGGAAGGCCAAATCGTAGAAGAGAACAAAGCACTCGCTGAGTTTGACCCTTTTAACGAAGTGGCTATTTCGGAAACTTCTGGAACCATCGTTTGGGAAGATTTGGAAATTGGGAAAAACGTTCGTCGTGATGTTGACCCTAAAACATCCAATATCATCTTAAAAGTAGTCGAACAGAAAAAAGACCGTCTCGTTCCAAAAGTAGTTGTTGGTTCGGATGGTTATTCTGTTCCAGTGGATGCACTCCTCCAATTCCAAAATGGAGACAAAGTGAGAGAAGGTGACATCATCTTCAAAATTCCATCGGTTGCTGAAAAAACTCGTGATATCACGGGTGGTCTTCCAAGGGTAGACGAACTTTTTGAAGCTCGTCGTCCAAAAGATGCCTGCACACTAGCAGAAATTGATGGAAAAATTGAAGATAAGGGTGAAATCGTAAAAGAAAAACGAATTCTCTATATCATCCCAGAAACAGCA
Source organism: Leptospira levettii (assembly GCF_002812085.1). Taxonomy (NCBI): domain Bacteria; kingdom Pseudomonadati; phylum Spirochaetota; class Leptospiria; order Leptospirales; family Leptospiraceae; genus Leptospira; species Leptospira levettii. The sequence goes on along the minus strand of NZ_NPDM01000009.1, from coordinate 62,314 downwards.
GAACAAGAAAAAGTAAAAGTAGCTATCCCTGTCGGAAAACAAATCCGTGTTCGCCAAGGTGACTTTGTGAAACGAGGAGACCAGTTGGATGAAGGAAACTTTGATCCACATGATATCCTTGCGATCAAAGGACCAAGTGCCCTTCATGAATACCTAGTATCTGAGGTGCAAGAGGTTTACCGTTTACAAGGGGTTCATATCAATGATAAACACATTGAAGTTGTGGTTCGTTCCATGCTTCGTAAGGTGATCATCACTGATAGTGGAGACACATCGTTCGTAAACCAACAACAAGTGGATAAATTCCTCTTTGATGAAGAAAACGATCGAGTGGAACAAGAAGGTGGATCACCTGCGCAAGGAACTCCAGTGCTTCTTGGTCTTACAAAAGCCTCACTCAATACTGAGTCTTATTTCTCAGCAGCGTCCTTCCAGGAAACCACTAAGGTTCTGACTGATGCCGCCATCAAAGGAAAAACAGACAACCTAATGGGACTCAAAGAAAACGTCATCATTGGTCACATGATCCCTGCGGGAACAGGTATGAAAAAATACCGTGACATTGAAGTTTTCAAAGAAATGCCTGGGGACTTGGATTGGGACTTGGAATCAGAAGAAGAGGAAGAAGAACTTTCCGAACTTTCCGAATCAGCTCCGGTTTCGACTGCTACACTCTCAAGACTCGTAGCGGAAGAAGACGAAGATGAGGACGAATTGGAAGAAGAATCGGACGACTCAGATGATGAGGACGATGACGATTAGTCACTAAGAAGATCTTCTAGAAATCATCCAAATTGGATGGTTTCTGGGGACAAAATTCATGTTTTCGTTTACAGAATGTCCCTATCTGGAATTTTGGACGAAAACGTCATTATTTTTTTAAAAAGAGAAGTAGAAGAAGGAATCGAATGCCTACAATTAACCAGCTCATCCGTATTGGAAGAGAAGACCAAAAGAAAAGAACTAAATCTCCCGCTCTAAAAGCATGCCCACAAAGACGTGGAGTTTGCACAAGAGTGATGACCTTCACTCCTAAAAAACCAAACTCAGCTCTTCGTAAAGTAGCAAGGGTTCGTTTAACAACAGGAATTGAAGTGACTGCTTATATCCCAGGCGAAGGCCATAACCTCCAAGAACACAACGTGGTTCTGATCCGTGGGGGAAGGGTAAAAGATTTACCAGGGGTTCGTTATCATATCATTCGTGGAACACTGGATACACTCGGTGTGGACAAACGTCGCAAAGGACGTTCTAAATACGGCGCGAAGCGTCCTAAAGCGTAATCGGAGAAAGGTATATGTCTAGAAGAAGAGGAAAAGTTGAACCGCGCCACATCGAAGGCGATCCAAAATACAACGACAAAGTGATTTCAAAATTTATCAACTGCCTAATGGTAGATGGTAAAAAAAGTGTCGCTGAAGCTGTGTTCTACGATGCATTAGAAGTCATTGCTAAAAAAACGGGACAAGATCCTTTTGCTGTTTTCCAAGAAGCATTGGAAAATGCAAAACCACAAGTGGAAGTAAAATCCCGCCGAGTGGGTGGTGTTACTTACCAAGTTCCAATTGAAGTTCGTCCAGAAAGACGTCTTGCACTTGGAATCAGATGGCTGATTAAATATAGCCGTGGTAGAAACGAAAAGTCTATGAAAAACAAATTGGCTGCAGAATTCATGGAAGCACAAAAAGGCACAGGATCTGCGATTAAGAAAAAAGAAGACATCAGAAAGATGGCAGATGCCAACAAGGCATTCTCTCATTACCGCTGGTAATCCCTTTTATTCGATTCCAAACATTGATAAGCCAGGTTTTTGCCTGGCTTTTTTATTTTACACTCATCCCATAAACCATGATCTACCGCACAGTTGGCATTTTTGCTCATATCGATTCTGGAAAAACAACCCTCACCGAACGAATCTTATTCGAAGCGGGAAAAATTTCTGCGGTTGGAACCATTGAAGATGGAAACACTGAATCAGACCAACTCCAGGAAGAAATTGAGAGAGGGATCTCCATCAGGACTACTTTCCATGTTGTCCCTTGGACTACTAGTTTTGGAAAATTTGAAATCCAACTCATCGACACACCTGGTCATATCGATTTTCGGAACCAAGTCACAGACCTTCTCCCTGCAATGGAAACAGCCATTGTCATTTTGGAAGCAGGAACAGTTGTACAATCCCAAGCAAGATTAGTGATCGAAGAGTTACGGAAGGCAAACATCCCCATCGTTTTTTTCATCAATAAATTGGACCGGTTTGCAGAAGACTACCTCGATACACTTGTTTCCTTAGAAGAGATCTTACAAATCCCTCCTGTTACGTTGTTCCAAAAAGGGAAAACAGGTTGGGAATACTTCCTGGAAAACGAAGGAGTTTTTACCAAAACAACGAAGGAAGAACTACTCGCTTGTGACGAAGAATCACTGTTAACGTTCTGGAGAGAAGAAAGAGAATCCTCAGACCTACCAAAACGTATCTTACAAAAGGGGACAGGGGAAGGGAAACTTTACCCTGTGTACGGTGGTTCCGCAAAAACTGGCGAAGGTGTACGTGAACTCCTGGATCTTGTGTTGTGGACAAATCCAAAAGAAATAAAACCAATTTCCAACTCTCCACTCCTTGTACTTTCAAGAAGGACAGACCCACAAATTAGTCGTTATGCGGTAGTTTGCCCCACTATTTCATTACCAACGGAAAGGGTAATGGAGATCCTTCTTTCCGCGGAGGCAACAAAAGGACTTAACAAAATTGAAACTACCATCCATAGGGAAGGGGAGGCTAAACTCTCACTTTCCTTTCTATCAGCCGAAACGCTTGAGGAGGTAGTTGCCCTTACAAAAGGAAAACTTGGGATTATGCGGGCAAAGGAAGGATTCCAAATGGAACCAGGGAATCCTGTCGTTTACATCGGAGGTGGTTCCCATGGAGTCAGCCCCAATCACCCAACATCGGAACTCAGTCCATTTTCAGTGGTATTAGAACCAGAGATCAGTTCCGAAAAGGATTTCTGGTTATGTCGCTTAGAAGAATTGGTATGGGAAGACCCCGGTTACCACTTAGAACTCAAAGCAGATACGGGACAAATGGTTCTCTTTGGAAGAGGGGAACTCCATTTGGAGATAGGGATCCGAAGGATTTCTGAGAAAACGGAAAAAAAACTCTCATTTAGTTCGATAAACATTGCCAAATTAGAGCTTTTTAAAAAAATGTCTCATAAGGTTGCCCTAGAGCATCGTGCCTTTGAAGACCAAAAGTCAAGCGGCGCGCTCATCGCAGTCCTGGAAGATACTGCCGATTTTTCGAAGCAAATTGCCTTCGAGGTAAGTCTTCCGGAAGAAGTAAAACATTCGATAGAAACGTCCTTTATGGAAGCCTGCTTACACGGGTTTTACGGTGAGGAAGTTTGTGGCCTGAGACTAAGAGTCCTCTCTTACGAGATGCCTCCTGGGGATTTACAAACGACTCTCACTCTACTCAAAGTAGCAATACTTGCCGGAGTGAAGGAATGTTTTCCGTCAAACACATATTTGGTTGGTCCTCTCACTGAGATCGAAGTGATGGTAGACGCGAACCACTTAGGTGTAGTTCTTTCTGATCTAAGTCGCAGGAACGCAAAGGTGGTATCCACCTATGAGGCTGTGGCAGGGAAGAGTCACTTAAAAGCCAATGCATCGGCAGAAAACCTGCTTGGCTTTTCAGGGGCTCTTAGAAACATGACCAAAGGGATTGGCATTTCTTGGGAAAGGACTGCTTTTACCTCTGAATTTTATGCAGTTCTAAAGGAGTAAAGAACCGAATATCGGGTCTTGCACCACGATTGAGGAGTAGATTCTAACAATGGCTAAAGAAAAATTTGACCGCTCAAAACCACACTTAAACATCGGAACTATTGGTCACGTTGACCACGGTAAAACTACGCTAACAGCGGCTATCACTACAACCCTTGCAAAAGCGATCGGTGGTAAGAATAAAGCTGTTGCTTATGACCAAATCGACAACGCGCCAGAAGAAAAGGCTCGTGGGATTACTATTGCAACCTCTCACCAGGAATATGAAACTCCTAACCGTCACTATGCACACGTAGATTGTCCAGGTCACGCGGACTATGTTAAAAACATGATTACTGGTGCTGCTCAGATGGACGCTGCGATTCTCGTAGTATCTGCAACTGACGGTGCTATGCCACAAACCAAAGAACACATCCTTCTTGCTCGCCAAGTTGGTGTTCCTTACATCGTTGTTTATCTTAACAAAGCAGACATGCTTGCTGCTGATGAAAGAGAAGACATGATTGAGATGGTAAAAGAGGAAATCAAAGACCTTCTTAACAAATACAACTTCCCAGGTGATAAAACACCTTTCATCTCTGGATCTGCTTTAAAAGCTCTAGAAGGTGAAGATTCCGATTTAGGAATGAAATCCATTCTTAAACTTATGGAAGCTGTTGATACTTACGTTCCAAACCCTACACGTGTAGTTGATAAACCTTTCCTTATGCCAGTAGAGGACGTATTCTCTATCACTGGTCGTGGAACTGTTGCAACAGGTCGTGTTGAGCAAGGAGTTCTTAAGATCAACGACGAAATCGAAATCGTTGGTATCCGTGATACATCTAAATCAGTTGTTACTGGTATTGAGATGTTCCGTAAACTTCTCGACCAAGCGGAAGCTGGAGACAACATTGGTGCTCTTCTTCGCGGAACGAAAAAAGAAGACATCGAAAGAGGTCAAGTTCTTGCGAAACCAGGTACCATCACTCCACACAGAAAGTTTAAAGCGGAAGTTTACGTCCTTACTAAAGACGAAGGTGGACGTCACACTCCATTCTTTAACAACTACCGTCCACAATTCTACTTCAGAACTACAGACATCACTGGTGTTTGTAACTTACCTGGTGGAATGGAAATGGTTATGCCAGGTGATAACGTTACGATGTCTATCGAACTTATTCACCCAATTGCTATGGACCAAGGTTTGAAGTTCGCGATCCGTGAAGGTGGAAGAACGATTGGTTCTGGTGTTGTTGCGGAGATCGTTGAGTAATCGCAATGGCTGGACAAAGAATTCGCGTTAAGTTAAAAGCTTTCGATCATCGGTTGATTGACCAATCAACCTTTGAAATCGTTGCAACTGCGAAAAGGACTGGAGCTACTGTCTCCGGTCCTATCCCACTTCCAACGAAAAAAGAAATCTACACGGTATTACGTTCTCCGCACGTGAATAAAAAAGCTAGAGAACAATTTGAAATGAGAACTCACAAGAGACTCATCGATATTTTAAATACGAATGAAGATACGGTAGAAGCCCTAATGAAGCTTCAACTCCCTGCTGGAGTTTCCGTAGATATTAAATCCTAAGGATAGGATCCATGGCTAAAGGTTTAATCGGCGAAAAATTGGGCATGGCCCACATATTCAATAACGACGGTAAGATGGTAACTGTTACTGTTTTACGCGTGGGTCCTTGTTTTGTGTCCCAGGTAAAAACATCTGCTAATGATGGCTATGAAGCTGTTCAATTAGCATTCGGTGATGCCAAAGAAAAACACTTAACAAAGGCCGAAGTTGGACACATTAAAAAGGCGAATATCGCTTCTCCTAAAAAAACTTTGGTTGAATTCAAAGGGTTTGAAGGCGTTGCAGTGGGTTCAGAATTGAAACTCGCTGATGTTTTTGCTTTGAATGATACAGTAAAAGTGACCGGAACTTCTAAAGGGAAGGGAACACAAGGTGTTGTGAAACGCCATGGTTTTGCTGGTGGTCCTGCTGGGCACGGTTCTCGTTTCCAAAGACACCCGGGTTCGATTGGATCGAACACAACTCCTGGACGTGTGTTCAAGGGTTTGAAGATGGGTGGAAGAATGGGTTCTGAGCAGACAACTGTTCGAAACCTGAAAGTAGTAAAAATTGATGCAGATGCTAACTTGGTATTTGTATCCGGTCCAGTTCCAGGAAGGGAACGTGGTATCGTTACGATAGAAAAAATCGGATAGATAGGTAGAACATGAAAGCGCGTAAATACAATAAAGAAGGCGTATTCGTAAGCGAAGTTGAACTTCCGGCAGAATTATTTGCTACCGGCATTTCGCTTGGAGCCATCTATGATGCGGTTAAAGCTGAAAATGCGAACAATAGACAAGGAACACATTCGACAAAAGATCGTTCCGAAGTTCGCGGTGGGGGAATCAAACCTTGGGCTCAAAAAGGAACTGGTCGTGCAAGACAAGGATCCATTAGAGCTCCTCATTTCGTTGGTGGTGGTATCATTCATGGACCAAAACCGAGAGATTATTCCTCTAACTTGTCACGCAGCGTTAAGAAGAAAGCTGTTCTCTCCATCCTTAACAAAAAGGCAGAAGAAAACAGAATCGCGATCATAGAAGACGTAGAACCTTCTTCTTACTCCACAAAGTCCATCTACAACATTTTGAAGAACATGGACATTGCAGAGAAGGGTAACGTGGGATTTGTAGTAGCTGGTGAAAACCAATTCCTAAAAAGATCCACTCGCAATATAGAGAACCTCAAATATGTGAACAGCAAACGAGTCGTTTGCCGAGACATCCTCTATAATAACAATTTAGTAATCTCTGAAAGCGCTTTAAAAGAGCTTCAGGCTCAGTATTCTAAGAAAGGATAAGACAGTGAACCTAGAGAATGTAATCTTATCACCAGTTGTTACAGAAAAGTCGCAAGACCTTCAAACAATTGGAGAACGTATGGGAAAAAGAACTGTCAAGTATACGTTCAAAGTCCACCCGGATGCGAACAAAACTTTGATCAAACAAGCCCTGAAACAAATGTATAACGTTGTTCCAACTGCTGTAAACGTAGCCGTTTACCGTGGGAAAATGAAACGTTTTAGAAACATGCCGTCCCCAAGACCTCACTACAAAAAAGCTGTAGTGACCTTCGCAGACGGAGCAAATTTGGATTTTGCTAAGGTTTAATTATGGGAATTAGAAAACTTAAACCCACAACACAGTCTAGCCGGTATTATTCGGTATTAGATTTCAAAGAAATCACGGAAGTGGTTCCTTATAAACCTCTCACTGCCAATTTTTCTTACAAAGCTGGTCGTGACAATAAGGGACGTATTGCTGTTAGACGGAAAGGTGGACGTAACAAAAGAAAGTTCCGTATCATCGATTTTAAACGTAATAAATTTGGAATCCCTGCGACAGTTAAAACAATTGAATACGATCCAAACCGTTCGTCATTCATTGCTCTTGTCTGTTATGCGGATGGGGAATACCGATACATTTTAGCTCCTAACGGTCTTAAAGTTGGGGATAAAATTGAGTCTGGTCCAAACGCAGAGATTAAACTTGGAAATACACTTCCATTAGATAAAATCCCTGCAGGAACAAACGTTCACAACATCGAACTCCATATTGGAAAAGGTGGTCAGATTGCAAGAACAGCAGGTTCCTTTGCTGTGATCTCTGCAAAAGACGGTGACTATGTTTCACTCAAACTTCCTTCTTCGGAAATCCGAAAAGTAAGGAAAGAGTGTTTAGCGACAGTTGGAGAACTTTCCAACAAAGACCACAACTTAGTGATCATAGGAAAAGCCGGTCGTAACCGTTGGTTAGGAAAAAGACCGAAGGTAAGAGGGGTCGTTATGAACCCTGTGGACCACCCACTCGGTGGTGGTGAAGGTAGAACTTCCGGAGGTCGTCACCCAGTGACTCCTTGGGGTAAACCTACGAAAGGATTTAAAACACGTAAGACTAGACCGTCTGACCGTTTTATTGTCCAAAGACGTAAGAAAAACAGGAATAGGTAGGATCTAGATACTCATGGCTAGAAGCTTAAAAAAAGGTCCGTTCATCGACGACCACCTCATGAAAAAAATTACCAAGTTAAACTCTGAAGGGAAAAAAACTCCCTTCAAGTCTTGGTCCAGAAGAAGTACCATTTATCCAGATATGATTGGTCATACAGTCATGATTCATAATGGCAAAGCGTTTGTTCCTGTTTATGTGAATGAAAACATGATTGGACACAAACTCGGTGAATTTGCTCCCACTAGAACCTTCAAAGGTCATGGTGGCGACAAAAAAGTAGCGAAGAAATAGGTAGAGTGATGGAAGCAAAAGCAGTAGGAAAACACCTCAGAATTTCTGCCAGAAAAGCTCGCCTGGTTGCTGATGAAGTTCGTGGATACGATTACAAAGAAGCGATAGATATCTTGCGATTTACAAACAAATCTGCAAGTTCAATGATCATTAACCTTCTCAACTCTGCGGTGGCAAATGCCATTCAGATGAATGAAAGTTTAGATCCAAGCTCACTTTATGTTAAAAAAATCTATGTGGATGACGGACCAATTATGAAACGTTTCCGCCCAAGAGCACGAGGACGTGCGTCTCGGATCCGTAAACGCCTAAGCCACATCACCGTTGTTGTATCTGAAATCGAAAAGAAGGTTAGCTAATTTATGGGTCAGAAAGTAAATCCAATCGGACTACGAATCGGAATCACACGTAACTGGGATTCGGTTTGGTTTTCCAAACAAGATTACATCAAAAATCTTCACGAAGATATCAAGATCCGTAGATTCCTTCAGAAGAAATTCAAAAATGCATCCGTTGTGAAAATCGTAATCGAAAGATTCCCTGAAAAGATCAACGTGAACCTCCATACTTCTAAACCAGGTATGGTGATTGGCCAAAAAGGCCAAAACATCGAAGCGGTGAAACAAGAGCTTAAAAAATACGCTGATAAGCCGATCGGAATGAACATCATCGAAGTGAAAAAACCAGAAATCATCGCACAAGCGATTGCTGAAACGGTTGCCCTTCAAATCGAACAAAGGATGCCTTTCCGTCGTGTCATGAAAGCGGAACTTCGTCGTGCCATGCGCGGTGGGGTTGAAGGTGTTAAAATCCAAATCTCCGGACGTTTGAACGGTGCGGATATGGCAAGAACGGAAAAGTATATGGAAGGACGAGTTCCTCTTCATACTCTTCGTGCCAAAATTGATTTTGGATTCAAAGAAGCTCTCACGACTTTCGGACAAATTGGTGTGAAAGTATGGACTTATACAGGTGATTACTTCCCAACGAAGGAAGAATCCGATGAAGATAAATACGCTGTAAAACGTAGAACGAGTTAAGAAGTACTAAAGAGAAACCATCATGTTAGCACCTAAACGAGTAAAATTTAGAAAACGCCAAAGAGGGCGCTTAAAAGGTAAGGACGAAAGAGGTTCTTACGTTGCGTTCGGAGAATTTGGTTTAAAAGCCATCTCCTCCGGTCGTATCACTGCGCGACAAATTGAGGCAGCAAGGATCACGATCAACCGCCAAGTAAAACGAGGTGGGAAATTATGGATCAGGATCTTTCCTCATTTACCAATCACTAAAAAACCTGCCGAAACTCGTATGGGTAAAGGTAAAGGTAACCCTGAGTTCTGGATTGCTGAGATCCGACCAGGACGAGTTCTTTTTGAAATGGCTGGTGTTGATGAAGACACTGCGAGAAAAGCACTCCACCTAGCAGCATTTAAACTGCCAGTTGAAACTTCATTTGTTAAGAGGAACGTTCTATGAAAGACGATTTCAAATCACTTTCTCCAGAAGATTTGAAGAAAGAAATTCTTTCCTCTTCCGAAGAAGTAAGAAAAGCAAGATTCCAATTTGGTGTTACAAGATCACTTGAGAACCCGAAAGTAATCCGCAATCATAAGAAGAGAATTGCCCAAGCATTAACTGTACTTCGTGAGAAGGAACTAGCTGCAAAAGGTAAACTCAAACAAATCGCACCGAAAGCTGGTTCGGCTCCAAAAGTCGCTAAAACAAGCAAAGGTAAGAAGAAGTAGGTTATGGAAGATAAAAACTCTAAAAAATCTTTAACCATTCAAGGTGTAGTTGTGAGTGATGCTATGGATAAAACCGTAGTGATCGAAATCATCACAAGAAAAGTGCACCCACGGTTTAAGAAAATTATGACCAGAACTTCTCGTGTGAAAATTCACGATGAGAAGAACGAGTGTCAAGTTGGTGATCGAGTCATCGCTGTGGAAACAAGACCACTTTCTAAACAGAAACACCATAAACTTGTAAAGGTAATTGAGAAGGCGAAATTAGTATGATCCAACAAGAAACTATTTTACAAGTAGCCGATAACTCGGGTGTGAAAAAAGTCATGTGCGTTAAAGTGCTTGGCGGTTCCAAAAAACGCTACGCAACGCTTGGTGACGAAATCATCGTCGCTGTGAAAGAAGCACAACCTGCATACGGTCTTCGTGACGGGCAAGGGAAAAAAGTGCATAACAAAGCGGTTCAAAGAGCCGTTGTCGTAAGAACGAAAAAAGAAGTTCGTCGTCCAGACGGAACCTACATCCGTTTCGATGACAATGCGGTTGCCATTATCGATGATAAAGGGAACCCAAAAGGAACAAGGATCTTCGGACCTGTTGCTCGCGAACTTCGTGATAAAAAATACATGAAAATTATATCTCTAGCTCCGGAGGTTCTCTAAGATGGCGACTAAGTTAGCATATAGAGGTTCCGAGCCTACTAAATTCAAAAAAACAAAAATCAAAAAGGACGATGAAGTTCTTGTGATTTCTGGTAAAGAAAAAGGAAAAAAAGGGAAGGTTCTTGCTGTTGATAAACGCAAAGACCGAGTTTACATCGAAGGTGTGAACAAAAGAAAAAGATTCGTTCGCCCAACCCAAGAAAACCCTGGTGGTGGTGCGATTGAAATCGAATTCCCGATCCATATTTCCAATGTGATGTTTCACGACGCAAAAGCAGAGAACAAAGCGAAGCCAAAGAAGAAAATTAAGGCTGTACGCTTGGGCTTTGCCAAGAAGGATGGTAAATCCGTACGAGTGACTCGACCTGAAGGGAAAGAAGTATAGATATGGTACCTAGGCTTAAATCAAAATACGAAAAGGAAATTCGTCCTACACTGCAAAAGTCACTCGGCTTTCAAAGTGTAATGCGTGTTCCTAAATTAGAGAAAATCGTAATCAACGTAGGGATGGGTGAAGCTCACACAAACCCTAAGGCAATGGAAGCATGTCTTGTGGAAATTGGCCAAATCACTGGACAAAGACCTGTGAAAACTTTCGCTAAAAAATCCATCGCGGGTTTCAAAGTGAGAGAGGGAATGGTGCTTGGTTGCAAAGTGACTCTACGTGGACATCATATGTATGAGTTCCTTGATCGTTTCATCAACGTTGCCCTTCCTAGGGTTCGTGACTTTCGTGGTGTAAGCCCGAAGGGATTTGATGGCAGAGGGAATTACAACCTTTCTGTTAGAGAACAGATCATTTTCCCAGAGATCCAATTTGATAAAATCAATACGATCTATGGAATCAATATCACTTTCGTAACGAACACGGAAGTGGACAAAGAAGCGTTCGAATTATTCCAAGCCTTCGGTATGCCTTACCGAGCGGCAGGTAAGTAGGAGATTACTCATGGCGAAAAAATCAATGATGGAACGCCACGCCAAAGAGCAAAAATTCAAAGTGAGAGAGTACAATCGTTGCCCTCTTTGTGGTCGATCACGCGCTTATTTGCGCCGCTTTGATATGTGTCGTCTTTGCTTCCGGGACCTTGCTAGCAAGGCTCAGATCCCCGGTGTGAAAAAGTCCTCCTGGTAATTAGGTTAAGGTAAGATATGAGTCTTTCAGATCCAATCGCAGATATGCTAACAAGAATTAGAAACGCACAACAAGCTAAACATGAGCTTTGTGTGATTCCTGGTAGCAAAATCAAAAAGTCCATCCTAGATCTTCTCAAAGAAGAAGGTTTTGTAGATGATGTTCAAACTGTAAAAAATGGAAGTTTTGATGACTTCCAAGTAAAATTGAAATACGACACAGAGAAAAAACCTGTGATCCGTATGATCGAACGTGTTTCCACACCAGGACGACGGGTATATATCCAGTCTGGTGAAATCCGTCCTTTCCGAAATAACATCGGAACACTCATCCTTTCGACTTCGAAAGGTGTGATGACGGGAAAACGCGCTCGCAAACTCAGAGTAGGAGGGGAAGTTCTCTGTAAGGTATTCTAGAGAACGATAACACCATGTCTCGAGTTGGAAAAAGTATCATCAAATTGCCTGCAAAGGTAGAAGTTAAAGCAGATGCAGAAGCCCTTACAATCAAAGGGCCGTTAGGGGAATTAAAGACTCCACTTTACGAAGGTGTCGGAGCAAACGTTGAAAACGGCGAATTGGTGTTCACAAGAAAAAGTGAAGACCAAAAGACAGTGGCTCTCCATGGTCTCGTTCGTTCGCTTGCGATGAACTGTGTAAAGGGTGTCACAACTGGTTGGGAAAAAAACCTAGAAATTACTGGGGTTGGTTACCGTGCACAAAAACGTGGTAAAGACCTCGTGATGGCACTTGGTTATTCTCACGAAGTGGTTTTCCCTGAGCCAAATGGCATCAAAATTGAAGTCGCAGATCAGCTCAAAATCAAAGTATCGGGCATTGACCGACAACTGGTTGGACAAGTTGCGGCTGACATTCGTTCCAAAAGACCTCCTGAGCCTTACAAAGGAAAAGGGATCAAATATCAGAACGAATACATCCGTAGAAAGGCCGGAAAAACCGGTAAGAAGTAGAACGTCATGATCAACAAGACAGCTAAAAATAGTAAAAGATTGAGAAGAGCGGAGCGAGTTCGATACAAACTCCGCCAAACATCGGATAGACCTCGGTTAGTGTTTAACAAAACAAACCGTTACCTAACTGCACAAATCATTGATGATGCAAAAGGTGTAACACTTGTTTACGCAACCACTCTCGAGAAAGATTTTCCGAAACATGAAAATTCTAAGAAGAGTAAAGCGGCTGCAACCGAACTCGGTAAAGTAGTCGCTGATAAGGCGAAAAAAGCGGGTGTTTCCCAAGTGGTACTCGACCGTTCTGGAATGGTTTACCATGGAAGAATCGCTGCGTTTGCTGATTCTGCCCGTGAAGGTGGATTGGAGTTCTAAATGATGTTAGAAGAAGAAACAAAAGAATTTACTGAGAAGGTCGTTAAAATCGACCGCGTCGCCAAAGTAGTAAAAGGGGGACGTCGTTTCTCTTTTAATGCACTTTCCGTTGTGGGTGACTCCAAAGGAAAAGTAGGAATTGGATTTGGAAAAGCAAATGAAGTTCCAGATGCGATCCGAAAGTCCATTGAATCGGCAAAAAAGAATTTAAAATCCATTCATTATATTGGTCACACCGTTCCTCACGATGTGGTTGGACAATTCAAATCAGCACGTGTGATTTTGAAACCAGCTTCACCAGGAACTGGGATCATCGCTGGAGCTTCTGTTCGTTCCGTATTGGAAAGAGCTGGGATCCAAGATGTTCTAACAAAGTCATGGGGATCTTCAAACCCGATGAACATTGTAAAGGCGACTATGGATGCATTACAACAGTTGGAAACTCCGTCTATGGCGGTAAAACGACGTGGTGTTAGCCTCAAACACTTGTTTGGGCAAGATCTATAAAAGGGTACTGACTATGGAAGAAGTGATCGTAACGCAAGAAAGAAGTTCCATTGGTATCATTCCAATGCACAAAAAAACTCTGATTGCTCTCGGCCTTAAAAAGAAAGGTCAATCCAAAAAACACAAAATGACTCCCCAATTGAAAGGGATGTTACGACAAGTAGGTTACTTGTTGAAAGTGGAAAAGGTATAATTATATGGCACAAGAAAGAATCGAACAAGGTCGTGGGTTTGGTGCAAAACGCGCTAAAAAATCCACATCTCTCGGAAACAAAAACTTGGTTCCCGTTCCGGAAGGCGCAAAAACCTCTCCTAAACGAGTGGGCCAAGGTCCAGGATCTGGGATGGGAAAAACTTCCACTCGTGGTTCTAAAGGACAAAGAGCTCGTGCAGCTTCGATGAGACGTGGTTTCGAGGGTGGACAGCTCCCTCTCCATAGACGTTTACCAAAACGTGGTTTTACGAATATCTTCTCTGAAGTATTCCAACCAGTGAATTTGATTTCTCTAACGAAAGCTGGTCTTTCGGGAGAAGTGACTCCTGCGATCCTAAAAGCAAAGTCACTCATCAAATCTGAACTAGGACCGATTAAGTTACTCGGAACTGGTGAAGTGACTGTTGCGATTACCATTACGGTTGATGCATTTTCAGCTTCTGCAAAAGAAAAAATTGAAAAAGCAGGTGGCAAAGTCATCATCAGAGAAAAGAAAAAAGAAGAGAAAAAAAACTAAATAAACCATGTTTCAAACCATCGCTAACATCTTTCGAATCCCGGAATTAAGATCTAAAATCCTATTTACGATCGGTATGTTGTTACTATTTAGAATGGGAACTCACGTGACCATTCCCGGTATCAACAGTTTGATTGTGACGGGCATTACTGCCGATCCAAGTGAAGGTTTCCTTGGAATGGTAGATTTGTTTGCTGGTGGTGCTCTTCTCAAATTTTCTATTTTTGCACTAGGGATTATGCCTTATATCTCTTCTTCGATCATTATGCAACTTGTGATGGTCCTCATTCCTAGTTTGCAAAAAATGCAAAAAGAAGGGGAAGAAGGCAGAAAAAAAATCCAACAGTACACGAAGTACGGAACACTCATCCTTTGTGCCATCCAATCTCTTGCTGTGATCCAACTTGCGAATTCTTGGTCCACTGGATCGGGAACGGCACAAGCGAAATACCCAGGTCTGATCAATCCATCGGTGGAAGGATATTTTTTACCGATTGCGATGTTATCCATCACAACAGGAACTGTTCTTCTCATTTGGCTCGGGGAACAAATCACGGAACGTGGGATTGGTAACGGAATATCTCTCATTATCTTTGCTGGTATCATTGGACGTATGCCAGAAGCACTCATTGCGATGTTTACTTCTGACACTTCGGATGCTCTCAGTATCCTGATTCTTATAATTATCTTTATTGTTCTCATTTCCCTTACGGTGATTTTAACCCAAGGGGTTCGCCGGGTTCCGTTAAATTACGGAAAACAAATGGTGGGAAGAAAGATGGTTCAGGCTCGTAGCCAGTCCATTCCTTTCAAAGTGAACAGTGCAAACGTAATGCCGATTATCTTCGCATCTTCCCTTATCCTTTTTCCACAAACGATTGTTCAGTGGTTGTCTTCCAAAGGGGGACAGTGGGCTGGTTGGGCTGTGATTATGGATTATTTTAACCCATTTTCACAAATCTGGTACCATGCCTTATTTTACTATGTGATTTATACTTCTCTTATTATCTTTTTTGCGTATTTTTATACAGCAATTCAGTTCAACCCACAAGAGTTAGCTGATAACCTAAAAAAATACGGTGGGTTTATCCCAGGTGTACGTCCAGGAAGCCAAACAAAAGAAATGATCGAGAAAATTTTGAATCGAATCACCTTACCAGGTGCTCTTTTCCTTGCTGGTCTTGCTCTTGCTCCGTATCTCATCATTAAATTCTTAAACCTGGGATCAAATACAGGTGGGGGAACTTTAGTGTATACATTCGGGGGAACTTCTCTTCTCATTATGGTGGGTGTGGCACTCGAAACATTAAAACAAATCGAAGCCCAACTCCTCATGAGAAACTATGAAGGTTTCATGAAAAAGACTAAAATCAAGGGAAGAGTGTAACGAATGAAGAGACTCATATTTATGGGCCCCCCAGGTGCTGGTAAGGGAACACAAGCTGACATCATCAAAGAGAAATACAATATCCCTCAAATTTCCACTGGCGATATCCTCCGTGCTGCTGTAAAAAATGGTACGGCAATGGGGATTGAAGCAAAAAAATTTATGGACGCTGGAGACCTTGTTCCAGATGCTGTCGTTATAGGCATAATTCGCGACCGTTTGGTCGAATCCGATTGTGCAAATGGATTCATTTTGGATGGATTTCCAAGGACGGTGGAGCAAGCAAAGGCTCTCTCGGAAATCCTCAAAGAGCTTCACATGGAGCTCGACTCCGTTGTCAACCTAGACGTTCCTGATGAAGAACTCGTCAAACGTTTGCTAGGTAGAGCGATCAAAGAAGGACGCTCGGATGACAACGAAGAGACCATCAAAAACCGTCTGCATACTTACAACACCAAGACGTTGCCCCTGATTGACTTTTATAAAGGCACGGGGATCCTTCGGCAAATCAATGGGTTGGGAAGTATGGAAGAAATCACTAACACTATTTTAAAATCAATCCAGTAGGAGATAGACCCTGGCTAAGGAAGAAGCAATCACCATTGACGGAACCGTTTTAGAACCGTTACCAAATGCAATGTTCCGGGTGGAACTAGAGAATGGTCACAAGGTTTTAGCGCACATTTCAGGAAAAATGCGTATGCACTACATTCGTATTCTACCTGGAGATAAAGTCACTGTGGAACTTTCTCCTTATGACTTAACCAAGGGCCGTATCACTTACAGAAAGAAATAGGAAACTATAATGAAAGTTAGAGCATCAGTAAAAAAAATCTGTCCAGAATGCAAAGTCATTCGCAGAAAAGGTGTAATCCGAGTGATTTGCACGAACCCAAAACACAAACAAAGGCAAAGATAGGAAGATATGGCACGTATCGCGGGTGTTGATTTACCATCAAACAAAAGAATAGTGATCGGTCTTACATACGTATTTGGTATTGGTAAGACATCCTCTCAAAATATCCTGAAAAAAGCAGGAATTGACGAATCTATCAGGGTGAAGGACCTCTCGGACGAACAAGAAGCCGCGATCCGACGAGTCATTGAAGAATCATACCAGGTAGAAGGGGATCTTCGTTCCGAAGTCAACCTCAACATCAAACGATTGATGGATGTGGGTTGTTACAGAGGTTTCCGTCATAGACGTGGACTTCCAGTCAACGGACAAAGAACAAGAACCAACGCAAGAACCCGTAAGGGAGTCAAGAAGACTGTAGCGAATAAGAAAAAGGCTACTAAGTAGAGGATTCATCCATGGCTGAAAAAGACGCAAAAAATAAAAAAGATACCAAAAAGGTTAAGAAGAAAGAAAAGAAAAACGTCCCGCGAGGTAAGGTTTATATCCAAGCTTCGTTTAACAATACAATCGTATCGATTACCGATATGGCTGGAAACGTTCTTTCTTGGTCTTCTTCCGGAATGATGGGATTTCGTGGGTCCAAAAAATCCACTCCTTACGCAGCACAAGTAGCTGCTACCAATGCTGCTGAGAAAGCAATTGAAGCTGCTGGTCTTTCTGAAGTGGACGTAATGGTTTCTGGTCCTGGAATTGGACGTGAATCTGCCATTCGTTCTTTGACCACAAAAGGAATCGCAATCAAACTCATTAAAGACGTAACTCCGCTCCCTCACAATGGGTGCCGACCACGAAAAAGAAGAAGGGTGTAGGAATTAGATATGGCACGTTACCGAGGTCCAGTTGTTAAATTGATGAGAAGA
The DNA here is from genome assembly GCF_002812085.1 of Leptospira levettii. NCBI lineage: Bacteria > Pseudomonadati > Spirochaetota > Leptospiria > Leptospirales > Leptospiraceae > Leptospira > Leptospira levettii. Next base: position 44,942 of record NZ_NPDM01000009.1, on the reverse strand, counting down.
GAGGGGCTTAACCTCTTTCTCAAAAATAGTCATACATTACATAAAGAAAAATCTTCTCTTGAAAAGAGAAAGTACCCACCAGGTCTTCCTCCAAAGAAAAAAGGGAAGGTAACAGAATACGGCGCACAGCTACGTGAAAAACAAAAAGTAAAACGCGCTTATGGTGTGTTAGAAAAACAATTCCGTAGATACTTTGAAGAAGCTTCTCATACTCCAGGGATTCCTGGTGAAAACTTACTCCAATTCCTTGAAAGAAGATTGGATAACGTTCTGTATCGTATGGGTTTTGCTGTTACTAGAAGACAAGCTCGTAACTTTGTGGCTCACAGACACATTCTTGTGAATGGACACAGAGTTGATATTTGTTCTTATCGTGTGAATGTTGGTGATAAAATCGAAATTCGTGAGAAGTTCCAAAAATCCGCGTTTATCGAAGAAAATATCAAACTAGCCCAAGCAATCAATCGTACTGCTTCTTGGGTAAGTGTAGATTATGCCAAGTTCTCAGGAGAAGTGACTTCACTTCCAACAAGAGAGCATATTGATATCCCTGTGAAAGAACAGGTAATCGTAGAGTTGTACTCGAAGTAAGAATTTAGAGAAGAAGGATACGACATTGTCTCCAAAGAATTTATTAAAAGGTTTTAAAAGACCCAAAAAAATCGAATTCACTACCGATGTGAATACACCAAACTATGGTAAGTTTGTTGCAGAACCTTTCGAAAGAGGAATTGGTACAACGATCGGAAACTCCCTTCGTCGTACACTTATGTCTTCGATCGAGGGAGCCGCAATTTCTGCGATTCGAATCGAGGGAGTTTCTCACGAATTTTCTTACATCGAAGGTGTTGCAGAAGACGTCACTCGTATCATTCTTAACTTAAAACAAGTTCGAATCAAATACGAGCCAGAAGACAAAGAAGCAAGTAAAGTGATCCACCTTGAGTTAAAAGGGGCGGGATATTTTAGAGCTGCTGACCTAGCTGTAGATTCTTCTATCGAAATCATGAATCCTGACCTTCATATTGCTACTCTCAACGAGGATGCAAATTTGATTATGGATTTGGAAATCCAAAGGGGACGTGGTTACGTTCCAGCAGAAGACAAAAAGAAAGACATCGAAGTACTGGGAACGATTCCAATCGATTCAATCTTTTCTCCAATTCAAAAAGTTTTGTTTGAAGTATCAGAAACACGTGTAGCACAAAGATCTGATTACGAAAAACTAACAATGGAAGTTTGGACTGACGGATCTGTTTCACCAGAAGATGCAGTAGCGCAAGCAGCAAAAATCCTAAAAGACCACCTCACTGTATTCATCAATTTTGAAGAAGAAATTGAAGAGGAAGAAGAAGAATTAGATGAAGCTGATGAAAAACTGAAAGCAGCTCTATCTAAACACGTAGAAGAATTAGAACTTTCTGTTCGTTCCACGAACGTTCTTCGCAGTTTGGAAATTGACTTCATTGGTGAACTCGTTAAGAGATCAGAAGACGAAATGACGAAATCAAAACATTTCAGCGAACAAAGTTTGCAAGAGTTGAAAGCAAAACTTTCCTCTATGGGACTTTCGTTCGGTATGAGAGATTTTTAAGATGAACAAACGTAATAAAGTTAAACAACTCAACAGATCAGCAGATCATAGAAAAGCTATGATTCAAAATATGGTAATCTCTCTACTTCGCCACGAAAGGATTGAATCTTCAGTAGCGAAGTTAAAGGTAGCTCGTTCATATGCAGAACGAATCATCACTAGAGCGAAAAAAAATCTAGATGCAAATTTAGCGAACCTAGACGAACAAAAGAAAAATGCAGCGATTTTGCACAATACAAGGTATCTTTATAGCCACCTTGGTGACCAAGAAATCGTGAACAAACTTTTGAAAGATTTGGCAAATCGTTATGCAGAAAGAGTAGGTGGTTATACTAGAATCATTCGATTGGTAAACCGTCCTTCTGACAACACGGCGATGGGAATTTTAGAGCTTGTTGATCGAAAAACACAAGACGAACTCAAAGCAGAAGCGAAAGCAAAACGCGAAGAGAAAAAACCAGCCAAAAAAGAAGAAAAACCAAAAAAGGCAAAAAAAGAAAAAGTAGCCGCTTCTAAATAACTTCTAATCCGCTAACACGAATTCCTTGGTGAAAAACCTACTTGAGATCATTCTTAAGTAGGTTTTTTTATTGCCATACTTGAAGATTCCGATATCTTTTAACCTCCGAAAACTATGGACTCCTCTATACCGATCACTGACCGAATTTGGCATACAAGTTTTGCTGAAAGCCCTATTGGTATGGCAATTACAGATTTGCAAACAGGTTTGTATGTAGAAGCAAATGAAGTGTATTGTAATTGGCTTGGTCGAAAGAGAGAGGAAGTTGTGGGAAAAACCACAATTGATTTAGGAATTTATTCGAATTTAGCAGACCGTGATCTCATTTTATCCAAATTAAAAACAGATGGGTTTGTGCTAAACTTTGAAGTTCCCCTTTTGACAAAAACGAATGAAACAGTTACGATTCTTTTTAGTGGAAAAATTGTAGAGAACGGTAGGTATTTACTCAGCGCAGGTCAAAATATCACTGTCCTAAAGGAAAAAGAGAAACTTGCAAACGCACTTCAAAAAGAATTAAAGTTAAGTAAGGATTTATTTGAAAGTGTTTTTCGATTAAATCCTGCAGCTGTTAGTTTATCAAATGCAGAAACAGGTAGATACGATGATGTGAATGAGGCGTATTGCCGCCTTATCGGTTTTAGTAGAGAAGAAATCATCGGCAAAACATCACATGAATTGAATATTTGGATCACAAAATTAGACCGAGCACGATTACTCGCTGAAGTCCAAAAAAAAGGTTGGAGCACTGGCATGGAAGCAAGTGTTCGAACCAAAACGGGCGAAATAAGGCATGTGGTTTCTGGGAATACAATTCTCAATCATGATGGTCGTTCTACGTTACTTGCGATTCTCATTGATATCACTGAGTCCAAACAAAATAAAGAAGCACTTGAATTTGCAGTTAAAGAAAGGACCAAAGAACTCAATCGAATATTAGAAGATTTACAAAAAACTCAAGACCAACTCATTTTATCAGAAAAAATGGCCACTCTCGGTCAACTTGTAGCAAGTGTGGCACACGAAATTAACAACCCTTTGGCGGCAATTTCTGCATTTAGTGAACAATTGCAAAACCGTTTAGGAGATTTTGGAACCAGGTTAATCGAAATAAGGAAATGTATGGAGAAGTATTCTGACAAGGATGCTTTGGAGATCATTCGTTGGATCACGGAACTATTCCAAGTAAAACCTAAAACGTATAGTTTTTCTGAGACAAGAAAAATTAAAAAGAATTTAGAATCACTTTTCACAACGGCAAACATTGATTCACCTTACGATTTAGCAGATCGTATTGTAGATTTAGGTGTATCTGATTATATTTTAGAAAATACAAATTTTGTGGAGAAACTGAAAAACACTCCTTTACTTAGTATCATATTAAATGAATTAAATGCCTTACGAAGCATAGAATCAATTCGTTTGGCTGTGGAACGTACTTCAAAAATTGTTTATAGTTTAAAAAATTATGGAAGGATGGATAGAGGGTCTGCCAAAATCCAAACCAATATCATAGATACAATTGAAACTGTTCTTACTTTGTATCAGAATAAAATGAAATCAGGTATTGAATGTATACGATTGTACAACGCAAATCCAGTGATTATGGGTTATCCAGATGAACTCATTCAAATTTGGACAAATTTGATTTATAATTCCTTACAAGCAATGCACTTTAAAGGTAAACTCACTGTCCAAGTGGAAGAAACGAATACCGACGTGGAAGTATCCATTAAGGACGATGGTCCTGGAATTCCTTTGAATATGCAAAAACGAATTTTTGAACCCTTTTATACAACAAAGGAAAAAGGAGAAGGAACCGGGCTTGGTCTAGGAATTGTCAAACAATCTGTAGAAGAAAGGCACAAGGGCCAGATCCGGTTATTTTCCGAACCAGGCCAAACGGTTTTTATCGTTTCAATCCCTAAACTCTAGCTAACTGTTTTTGTAATTCCTCCGCAACAAGATCAAAATCTTCGTTTTGGATCACTGTTTTATAGGCAGAGGCAACAATTGGATGTCTCTTTTCATCTAGTTGGATGAGGTTTGGTAAAACTTTCAGACCATAAAATCCATTGGTGATTTTTTCTGGTCTAGTTCCATTCGCAAGATCATACCCATATTTACGGTCTCTTGTGTCAGATCCAAAACATGCTAACATAAAATCAGTCATGCCCGATAAACCATTAAATGTAGTCGGATCTCCACCGAGTAAAACACCAATAGAAACCATTTCATTAAAAAATCGGTTACTCAAATGGAACAAAGTATTATCGACATTTCCACCTAATTCGCGTTTGAAGTATCCTTCTACAAGTCCCATTGCAAGAGCATAAATTGTTTTTAAAGCACCACCAAGTTGAACCCCTTTTGTATCTCGGGAATTGATGGCTGTCCTTGTGAATACATAATTATTGGTGAGAAGTTCTTTGAGTTTTGGAATCAGAGAATCCTCAAAGGCAGAAATTTCAAATCCAGATATTTTTCGTTCCATAATTTGGTCTGGGTAACATGCACCAGATACAACCGCTAAACGATCTCTTTCAATGAGGAGAAGTTCGTTTAAGTCTTCGAGGATAAGCCCTTTTTTGGATCCAGTAAACCCTTTGATTACATTCACCATCGGTGATTTATTCTTTTGTAAATAAGTTCTGATTTTGGAGTAAACAGCATCGAATTCCCAAGGGTTTGTACCTTGGACAAATAATGTTGCAGAATCTAATACCTCTGGTTTATCCGAAAAATCAATGTTTGGTGGCAGTTTGTAGATTGGGTAATGGATGATGTCACGTCTTTCTTCATTACTACGAGCCACCATTTCTGAATCTGGATGGTAAATTGTAACTTTGACATTTTTATTTGCCAATATACAAGCAAAGGCGACAGACATATTGGATGAACCAATGATCACTACGTGTTCATCTGGTTTTTTGGGAAGCGAAATGAGTTGGTTTGTTTCCCTGACATCACCTCGGTAAAGGTTACGATACGTTCCATGTTTATGTTTGTTAAGATTACTTCCCACGAGCAGGGCAAGGTTATCAATGATGAATTGTTTTTTGTCACCACTGCCTGGAAATGAGATTTGTTCGATATGAGAAGGAAAACTTTCCATCTCTCGTTTGGTAAGTTCACCAACAAGTACGGGTTTACCAATCACGAGTTTTCCAACCGCTTGGTTGAAAAGTAATCCTTCAATCGGTAGAATTTTTTCTGTTCCTTCAAGAGAGATCGGCAAAATGACTTTATTTGCAACATAATGGTACACAGTGTCCACAAATGGCATAAGCCTTCCATCCCGAGAACGAGTTCCCTCAGGGAAAATGGAGATGACCTTTCCATCGGATTGTAATTTCTGTGAATTTCGAAAGGCACGCATGTTGATTTTCGTCATGACATCAGAAAGAGAAGGGTTATCCGCCATATCTTTTTTGGAACAAACAAGGAGAGTTCCGAACATATAAAGGCCTAGACGTGTAAAATCAGGTTCAAAGGCAAGCCTTCCCGCAATGAATACAAGAGATTCGGCAATCTTACGGCCCTCTGGTCCCGAATTGTAAAGTAAGGTAAAAATGGCAGGTGCATCTAAATGGCTTAAGTGGTTAGAGATCAGAGTGACAGGGTATTTGCCAATGATGCCATCGAGGAGTTTTAAATTTTCTGTTCCTTCCACCTTAAATTTCTTCATGATGGGATCTAGGAATTTGAGCATAAAATCACGAGGTTCGGGTCTGATGTCGGTGTAGACACCAATCTCTTCTAATCGCTCAGGCTCTTGGAAAATTTCCATGACCTTGGGTTTTGGAGTTGCTTGTGATAGAACTAAAAATTCTTCTAAAATGGACTTTGCTTCTTGTTCCGAAAGACCGGATTTTACAAATAAGTGAATGTTCTCAAAAAATTCTTTGTGCCAACGTCCCAAAGTGGCTTCTTTTTCTGTCATGTATGCCTCTAAACCGACATCAGCGTACTGAAAAGTTTCGATTTGTCTATTCGATTTTTACAATTGATTGCGTAAATCCAGGATTTCTCTAACCTGACTTCTTGGGTGATCGAGATCCCGGTATGAATCAAAAAAACAAATCAATTTCCTCGGAACAGAAATGGATACCCGATGGATTTCATTTTTTAGGACCGGAAGAAAGCAGAAACCGGCGAAATTTACTACAATCGTTTTCGGAACTCTTTGAAAGAGAAGGGTATTCTGAAATCACTTTACCTAGTTTTGATTATTCCAATTCTTTTCGTTCCCAATTGCATGAAGGTGTTGAGAGTTTACTGGTCACGAAGGACTGGGATGGAAATGAACTCTCTCCAGGTGTGGACCTAACATTACAGGTCGTGAAAGGGATGGCCGCTCGGTCCCATTGGGAAGAAAACCAAAACATCTATTATTTTGCCAAAAAGATTAGAGACCATAAAAAACGAAACGCTTCCAGAAGAGAGATCTTACAAGTCGGAGTTGAGAGTTTAGGAAAAAGTGATACAAACCAATTGATCTCCCAAATCCAAATTTTGAAAAAACTTTGGGACTATACAATTCCAAACAAAACGTTTACGATTGTATTTGGTCATTCATCTTTTTTTCTCAATTTGTTAACAATCCTTGGTTGGAATGAAGAACAAACAAAAGTTTTACGACAATTTTTATACACGAAAAACATTCCAGAATTAGTCTCTCTTGCTGCGAGGACAAATACGAGTGATTCTCATATGAAAATCATTCAGTTATTACTCAAACCGATTCCAGTTAATGGAATGGTCGGTTTTAAGAAAGATTTGGAATCAAATTTATCGAAAGAAGAATTGAATTTAGTGAAAAACGATTTGGTTTCGATCACATCTTTTTTTGAAGTTTGGAACAAACAAATGCAAGGTGTGTCCTGTATTTGGGATCCATCTCTTGTTAGGGATTTATCGTATTACACAGGTTTTATGTTCCAGGGATATGTAGAACATGACCCTGAACCAGTTTTTGCTGGTGGTGTGTATAATGATTTGTATGCAAGTTTTACTGGGATACAAAAGGATGCATGTGGATTTGCACTGCATTTGGATTCAATTGAAGTTTTGTTAAATAAGGAAAAATGAGGGATTTATGCCTGCAAATTTAGTCGTTGGAGCCCAATGGGGTGATGAAGGAAAAGCAAAAGTAATTGATTACCTTTCTAAAGATACAGATATCATCGTACGTTACCAAGGTGGCGCAAATGCGGGTCATACTGTCGTTGTTGGTGGTAAAAAATATATTTTCCATTTAGTACCTTCTGGGATCATTTATGACAATACCACTTGTGTCATTGGGAATGGGGTTGTTTTAGATCCTGAATACTTTTTAAAAGAATGTGCTGATTTAGAAGCACATGGATTCCGAGTCAAAGATAAAGTTCTTATTAGTGATTCTTGCCATATCCTCTTACCTTACCACAGATTGATTGATGAAGCAAGAGAAGCTGGTTCCTCACCAGAACGAAAAATTGGGACCACAAAAAAAGGGATCGGTATGTGTTATGCGGACAAAATGTTACGTAATGGTGTCCGTGCTGGTGACTTACTCGACAAAGACCTTTTAAAATCAAAACTCAATCATATCCTTGAAGTAAAAAACCAAGAACTTGTTAAATACTATGATTTAGAACCTGTGAATCCAAAAGAAATGTATGATTTCCTTCTGGATTTTGCTGATAAAATGGGAAAAAACATTGTCAATACAGTATATTACCTAAATAGCGAATTGGAAAAAGGAAAACGTGTTCTTTTGGAAGGAGCACAAGGGACAGGACTCGATATTGATTTTGGAACCTATCCTTATGTGACAAGTTCCAATCCAACGACTGGCGGAGCACTTGCTGGTTCTGGAGTTAGTTTCCGTTATTTAAAAGATGTAATTGGGATCACAAAAGCATACGCAACTAGAGTGGGAGAAGGACCTTTCCCATCCGAAATTTTAGGTGAAGCTGGTGATGTACTTCGTAAGTTAGGTGGAGAATACGGATCCACTACTGGAAGACCAAGACGATGTGGTTGGTTTGATGTGCAAATGATCAAACATGCTGTTACCGTTAATGGGATTAACTCACTTGTTTTAACGAAAATCGATGTGCTTAGCCATTATGATTCTATCCCTGTAGTGGTTGGTTATGAATACAAAGGAAAAAAACTAGACTTTTTCCCATCACAAGGACTTGAGAGCGTCAAACCGTTGTTTGCTGAGTTTAAGGGTTGGAAAGATGATATCTCTGGTATCAATTCGTTTTCGAAATTACCACCTTTATGCCAATCTTATATCAAGTCGTTACAAGACTTAGTGAATACAAAAATTGGGATTGTATCAACTGGACCTGATCGTGATCACACGATCATCATGGATTAAAAAAATAGATAGTTCTGGTTCTTTTTTTTAAGTAGTTGTTGACCGAGAAAGGTGGTTCGATATTCTTGGCTACAGAACGAGTCGTTAGCTCAGCTGGTAGAGCAATTCCCTTTTAAGGAATGGGTCCGGGGTTCGAATCCCCGACGACTCAAAAACAAGAGTTTAAAACTCTTTGCAAACGTTCTTACACGGTGCCATCGTCTAATGGTTAGGACACAAGGTTTTCATCCTTGCAATCGGGGTTCAATTCCCCGTGGCACTACCAAACAAACCTCCTTCAACTCACACGACTTACAAATTTCCTCCACATAACTTCCTCTGCATTTTTCAATGATTCCTACCCTAGTCAGATAAAAATCGTATAACAATGGATCGGCGGGATTTAGCAAACAAAAATATTCAGTAAGAAGGAATGCATCGTTTAGGTTTACTTGTTTTTTGTTTCGGATACCTAAAACCTTACTCAGTTTTTGAATGTGAACATCCATGGGATAGGGAATTTCACTCGGAAGGATTTGTTTGTAGATTCCAAAATCAGGATAGTGGTTTCGAACCATCCACCGTAAAAAAAGAGAAATCCTTTTTTTAGGCGATTTGGAGTCCCACTTACCAATTAAAAACTGTAAACCATACGTAAGTGGTTTGTTACCAAGAGTAGTAGTGAGTTCCTCTTTCCAATAAGACTGAAAGTTCTGAATGGATGTTTCTTTTTGAAAGTTTTTTTCCCTACCTAAAAAAATAGATTCAAAGATCGTATCCTTAGGTTTGTGCTTTTGTATGATCCTTTGTAAGGTTAAAAAGAAAATTACTAGATCGTTTTTTGTTTGGAAACGGTATCCTTTGAGTGTCTTAAGAAACGGTTCCAACGTGCTCTGTTTTTGTTTTAGGAATAAATAGGGAGATGGTCCCATTGCCGTAACGATTGGACTTAAAAAATTTTGAATGTTTTTGACTGATCCATACGCAAAGAAACATGCGATTAAGGATATCATTTCGATATCCAATGGATCTTTGAATTGTTTTGGAAAACAAATGGGATCCGTATCCAAATAAGTTATACTTTGGTATTTGTTTTTGAGATTCTCTAATTTTTTCTTTAATAAGCGTACATCAGCTGGCATTTTTTTTGGCTATGAAGGTACGGGAACTAAAATGACGATCCAGTTTTGTTTCCATAAACTGACTCACTTGTACAAGTGAATCCAGTTGAATCCCTGTATCGTATCCTTCTCTTGTTAAAAAATAAACTAAATCTTCTGTTGCCACATTCCCTGCGGCACCTTTTGCATAGGGGCAACCACCTAATCCTCCAGCGGAACTATCAAAACTTCGTATCCCCATGGAGAGAGCTTGTTTGGTATTGGCAATTGCCATACCGTAGGTATCATGGAAGTGACAATTGAGATAAGAAATCGGAATTTTTTTTAGCAAAACTTCTAATAATTTTTCAACTTCATCTGGAACAGCAACGCCGATTGTTTCCCCAAGTGAAATTTCATAGGCACCGGCATCTAATAGTCGTAAAGCGACCTCTAATGTTTTTTCTGGTGGAATTTTTCCTTCATATGGACAAGCAATCACTGTAGAAATATAACCTCTGACTTTGATTCCATCTTGTTTGGCTTGTTCAAAAATTGGTTGGAAGGAAGTAAAACTTTCCAAGACGGTCATGTTGATGTTTTTTTTGGTAAATGATTCCGAGGTAGCAGTAAAAACTGCCACTTCTTTAAAACCTGCTACTTTAGCAGCATCATATCCTTTGGTGTTAGGAGTCAGGCATGAAAATTCGACGTCACTAGCAAATTTTGGTAACACAAGAGCAGATAATTCAATCGCATCACCCATTTGGGGAATTCTATCTTTTCGGACAAATGATGTGAGCTCAATGTGTTTGACTCCAGATTCTACTAGACGTTTTACGAATTCGAATTTATCCTGAGTGGAGAGAATGGTTTTTTCGTTTTGTAATCCGTCTCTTGGTCCTACTTCAGTGATTTTTACTTTCTCCAAAATGATTCACTCCTACTTTTACTCTTTAGCATGTTTATCAAGAGAGAGAATGCAATGATTTTATCTTCAGGTTATTATGTTTAAAATCAAAAATCTTTCTGTTCACATTGGGAAACGAACCATCTTAAAAGATATATCCTTTGAGACAAATCCGAGAGAAATCACTGGCCTCATTGGGAAATCGGGTTCTGGTAAATCCACTTTATTTCGTTTGGCACTGGGTTTACTTCCAAAGTCTGAGGGATATGAATGGACAGGGGAGTTGGAGTGGAACGGCAAACTGCTTGGAAAAAAACATTGTCCCGAGATCCAACCTGTCTTCCAAGATCCCTTTGGGAGTTTTTCACCTTATCAACCAATTGGTGAATTGTTATTCGAGCCACTGAAAATTCAGAAACAATTAGTATTAAACCAGGAATTAAAAAGTAAGGAAAGAATACGAATAGAAAGTTTTTGTGATCGATTTGAACTACCAACATCTTTGTTAAGTAAAACAAAGCGAGAGTTAAGTGGTGGTCAGTTACAAAGATTTGCCATACTCAGAGCCTTACTGATGAATCCAGAATATCTTTTGTTAGATGAGCCAGTAACTGCTCTTGATGTTCTTGTGCAAAAAAAAATTGCTGAAGAATTGAAAGATATTAATCAAAAGGATTCACTCGGAATGTTGATTGTTTCACACGACCTTGGGTTTTTATCTTATATGTGTGATCAAATATTTGTATTAGAAGAGGGAACAATCACTGAATTTGGTAATCCAAAACAACTTCTAAAAAATCCGAAATCAAAATTATTACAAGAATTGGTTTTTGCAAGAAATCATTCGTTTGGCGGTGTTACTTCTTCTTCCGAATCATCCAATTGAGTTCGTTTTGCTTCGGCGAATTTTTTTGCTATATCCCTTCTGCGTGCGATCACTTTTGAAGAAACGGTCGCAAAAAAAGGATCATTTGTGAAACTCAGCATTTTCGTATATTGTTCTTCTGCTGTTTCATAGTCTGTGACTTTGGAAGCGGTTTCCGCAAAATAATAATGAAATTTTTTATCATATGACTTTTGTTTTCCTTCACCAGTAGTTAAACTAGTTCGATTGAAAATTTTATAAGCAATATGATAATTGCCTTTTTCCATTTCAAGTCTTGCAAATCCAAGTTTTACATTCGGACTTTCTTCCTCGATTTTAAGTGCTTTGTTTAGATACAAAAGTGCTCTGTTCTTAAGTCCAGTTGCCAAATAATGATCTGCAAGTCGGATGAGTGCTTCTGTATCATATGGATTTTTTTCAACTGCCAATTTATAATTCATGATGGCATAATAGGTTTGGCGTGTGATGTCAGAAAGGATTCCGATATGCAAATATGTTTTGTAATAATCTGGCATTTCTGCTTTTGCATATTCAAATTCAACAAGTGCTTTTTCGTATTTCATTTCTAATGAATACAATCTTCCTAGATTATATCGGAACGGAAAAAATTGTGGGTCAAAACGAACTCCCGCTTCCAATCGTTTGATGACTTCACCCCTTTGGTTTGCTTTTCCATTTAAGAGAAGTTCAATGGTATCATTGTTCCATTTCCCAGAATTTGTAATGGTTTCTGTTCCATAGGTAAAACTTCCATTGGATTTGGGTGGTTCTCCCGTAAAAAGTTTTCCTCGGGTCAGAATAAAATCATCTTTGTGGTAAATAAAGGATCCATTGGGAAAATCACGGGTATCAAACTCTTCGTCTTTTCCCCATAAAAGTTCTGGGTATTCTTTGTTCCCGATGAGTTTTTGTGCAAAGACGATGCTTGGAAACAAAAACAGAAGTGCGAATGTAAACAGTCGATGGAACATGGTGTTAGAATGAACCGTATGCTTTTGGAGACAAAAGGGCTCACTATTACTGTCGGCGAAAAAACCGTATTGAAAGAGGTGAATCTCAGTTTTTTTGAGAGTGGATTACTTGCAGTCCTTGGAGAAAACGGAGCTGGTAAATCCACTTTACTTAAGAAAATGTTTCATGACTCCCTTACTTCTCCTGCCTGGACTTGGCCACTTGGAAAACGAAAAATTGCTTATTTGGGTCATGAACTTGGTTATTATTCCTCTCTGAGTTTAGAAGAAAATTTGGACTACTTTGCCTCTTTGGATGGTGCCCATTCTTTGGAGAGAAGGATGGAGTTATTAAGACTCTTTCGTTTGGAAAAAAGAATATGGGATCCCATCCATTTTTTCTCCAGAGGCATGAAACAGAAAGTGGCCATCATGAGGGTATTACTTTCTTCGGCTGAGATCATTTTATTTGATGAACCTTTTACGGGACTCGATTTTGAATCTTCTTTGGTTTTAAGTTCGATTTTAAATGAAGAAAAAAAATCGAGACTCGTTCTTGTTGTTCTCCATTCGATTCCAAGTGAACTTGAATGTACGGGTCAAATTTTAATTCGCCAGGGGAATGTCTTTGTTTCTTAATCTATTAAAAAAAGATTTTTATTTGATAGGGCGTTCGCTAGGGGGAGTGGTTTCACTTTTTACACTGAGTGTCTCGGTTGTATTTATATTTTATACATCCATCGAAGTGAACGAAATGTTATCTGCAAGAAGCATTCGTGGTTTAAAGTGGGCTATCATCTTCATTCTTAACTTTGTCATTGTAAGCCAAAGTTTATGGGAAGAAAGAGAGTCAATGGGATGGGAAGCTAGTTCCAGTTATGTCAGTCCTACTTATCTTTATCTCAGCAAATCAATCACAATATGGTTTTGTACCATCCTTGTGAATGCGCTCCTGATCCTCGTTTTATCAATATTTTTCCAAAATATGGTTTTGGAGCGTTATTTGGGCGAGTGGTTATTCGCCAATTTAGGAAGTGGTTGTTTGGTATTTTTGGGCGTATCCCTTGGAGTGGTTGCTTTTGAAAGCCGACTCAAAGAGATCATCATCCCTCTTTTACAACTTCCATTTTCCATTCCATTGTTTTTATTTGGATTGGAAGCAGAAAATCGATACTGGAATGAACCAGGTTTGTATCTACCTTCCATTGGATTACTTTTGTTTTTCCTTTTATTTTACGGAACCCTTGGTTCTATTATGGTAGAAACCTTACAGAATGAGTAGGGGATTTGTATTTTCTCCTAGAATTTCTTTTCCATTCTGAAAATTTGGAAAAAAATGGAACGTAAGATCAAACTGATCCACCCTGCCTTGGATTTTGCCTTTTACATCATTGTATGTATTTCTTTGGTAATTGCTGTTTTTGTTTCTATCCTCTATCCCAATGTCATTTTGGAACAAGGTCTTAGCCACAGAATTTTTTATCTACATGTTCCAGTCGCCTGGGTTGCATTATACGGGCCACTTTTATCATTTGTTTTTTCTCTCATCTATTTTTTTAAAAAAGACCTGCTATGGGATCGCCTTGCATTCACTGCAAACCAACTTGCTTTTCTTTTTGCCTTAGGAGTTTTATTCTCTGGACCCATTTGGGCTTATAGTGCATGGGGTGTTCCTTGGGACAAAACAGATGCTAGGTTACAATCATTCTTTATCTTATGCCTTTCTCTTTTGAGTTATTTTATCTTTCGTTATTTGGTTCCTTCTCGTAAAAAAAAGGCGATTTTATCTGCTTATCTATCTGTTCTTTGTGCCTTAAGTGCGGTTTTGACTTGGGGTGCCATTCGGTGGATTGAAAATCCAGGAAACCACCCAGGTAGTGTGCTTGGTAAGGGGGGAATGGATTCGGACATGAAACAAACGATGTGGCTTGGTGTTCTTGCTTACCATTTTTTGTTTTTATTTCTTTTTTTCCTTTCGAACCGAAATGAAAAAATCCATGAAATTAAAAATCAACTACGGTCCGAATTGAATTAAAACAAAAATGGAAACAAAAGAATCACAACATACAATTCTCATTGTTGATGATGTTCCTGAAAATGTGGAGCTTCTCAAATACCTTTTATCCCAAGAAGGTTTTAAGACATACACTGCTTATTCAGCAGAAGAAGCAAGATTGGTTTTACTCAACACCCGCATTGATACTTTATTATTAGATGTCAATATGCCAGAACAGGATGGATTTTCCTTTTGTCGTGAACTCAGGGAGATGGATCAGTTTAAACTTTTGCCAATTCTTTTTATTACATCCATTGATCGAGAAGTTGGTTTCCAGGAAGCCATGAAAAATGGTGGTGACGATTTTATTAATAAGCCATTCAATAAGCGAGAGTTAGTTGCAAAGATCCATTCAGTAATTCGTTTAAAAGACTTACAGGACGAATTGTACCAACAAAAAAGTAAATACGAAAAAGAACTACAAACAGCAAGGCGTGTCCAAGACCAATTGATCCCGGAAAAAAGTTTTATTTGGAACGGTATCAAGGCACAGACTCTTTTCCATCCTTATTTACAAATTGGAGGGGATTTTGTCGACACATGGATTGAAGAAAAAAAACTTCATATCGTGATCGCCGACTGTTCAGGGCATGGTCCAAGTGCAGCTCTCATCGGTGCCATGTTCAAAATGCAATTATTCAACTTAGTTCCTAATATGGGTTTGAAAGAACGTGTTTCTCACCTCCGTAAAAACATGGAACTTGTTCTCCCTGAAGATTATGCGATTACTTTCTGTTATGCGATCATTGATCAGGACCTGAATTTATCCTATATCAACGGCGGTCATCCAGCTCCCATCATCTACATGGATGGAGAAACCAAATTGTTGAAAGGGATGAGTCCCATGATTATGGGAATCAATATGATTACCAACGACGAAGTGCAATCGATTGCTTTAAAACAAGGTTCCAAGTTTTTTATGTATACAGATGGTGCAAGTGAAGCAATGAATTCCAAAATGGAATACATCACTGAAGAAGGAATGCGTGATATATTTCAAAAAT
This sequence comes from Leptospira levettii, assembly GCF_002812085.1. Lineage (NCBI taxonomy): Bacteria > Pseudomonadati > Spirochaetota > Leptospiria > Leptospirales > Leptospiraceae > Leptospira > Leptospira levettii. The sequence continues at coordinate 29,570 of NZ_NPDM01000009.1, read as the reverse complement.
CTGTAAGTATTGGTGGAGATATCCTTCCCACAGTTCAAAATCAAATTTTAGAGTTTTGTGGAACTTCCACTCCGAATGACGATATGGCAATGGTGTGTATACAATTATGATCCCAAGTCCCCATTACAAAGGAAAGGTGAGAGACGTTTATGATCTTGGTTCAGAGTTACTTCTAGTAGCAACGGATCGAATTTCTGCCTTTGATGTTGTATTTTCCGAACCAGTAGAAGACAAAGGAAAGGTCCTCACTCGAATTTCCACACAATGGTTTCGTTATTTTTCGGATATAAACAACCATCTAATCACAGATGATGTTTCCCGTTTTCCAAAACCTTACCAAAATGACCCAAGTCTTATGGGTCGTTCTGTTCTTGTAAAAAAAGCAAAACGTATTGATTTTGAATGTGTGGTTCGTGGTTACCTCACAGGTTCCGCTTGGAAGGAATACCTACAATTCGGAACCATTGCAGAGACTCCTTATCCCAAGGGTTTACAAGAATCCTACCAATTTCCCACACCCATTTTCACACCCGCGAGGAAAAATGATTCTGGTCATGATGAAAATGTGAGTGAGAGTACAATGGAAAAAGAAGTGGGTTCCGATTTATTCCAAAAAGTAAAAACGATTTCCCTCCACCTCTACCAAAAAGCCCATCAATTGATGGCAAAACAAGGGATCCTACTCTGTGATACCAAATTTGAATTTGGGCTGATTGAGGGAGAACCGGTTCTCATTGACGAAATTTTGACACCTGACTCTTCCCGGTATTGGGATGCGTCAACCTATGTCCTTGGGAAAACTCCCGCCAGTTTTGATAAACAAATCCTAAGAAATTGGCTTGAATCCACCTCTTGGGATAAAAATCCACCGCCCCCTAAACTCCCCGAATCCTTGATTCAGGAACTACGTAAAAAATACTTGGAATTGGAAGATAAAATCAATATATGTTTGTCGCAAAAATAAATGTCACCCTCAAAGAATCCGTCCTTGACCCCCAAGGACAAACAGTCCTCCGTACCCTTCATGACCAAGGGAAGAGGCAAGTCCAAGACTTACGTGTGGGAAAATACATTGAACTCAAACTCAATGCCTCTTCCTTAAAAGAAGCAGAGTCCATCGCGAAGGAAATTTGTGAATCAGTACTTGTGAACCAAGTGATCGAAACTTATAAATTGGTGGTTGAATCCCAATGAAAGTTCGGGTGGTCACCTTTCCCGGTTCCAATTGTGATAAAGATGTTGGATCCGTACTACACGATTACTTCCAAGCAGATGTGAATTATACCTGGTACAAAGAATCCTTTGATGATGTTCCTGATTTGGTTGTTTTGCCTGGTGGGTTTTCTTTTGGAGATTACCTTCGCTGTGGAGCAATGGCAAAATTTAGTGCTTCCATGGAATCTGTAGTGAAGTATGCGAACAAAGGGGGAAAGGTCCTTGGAGTTTGTAATGGATTCCAAATCCTTACCGAATCAGGATTACTTCCTGGAGCTCTTTTGCATAACCGAACCTTAAAGTACATTTGCAAAGATGTAGAACTTGTTCCAGTGAAAGAAAATGGCTTTGCAAAACATTTCCAAGGAAATCTTTCCATTCCAATCGCTCATGGTGAAGGTGCATACTTTGCTGATGCAGAAACTTTAGAACGATTAGAAAAAAATGGCCAAGTTGTATTTCGTTATCAAGAAAACCCAAATGGATCCTTACATGATATCGCTGGGATCTGTAATGAAAAAGGAAATGTCTTAGGAATGATGCCTCATCCTGAAAGAGCGATGAATCCTTTTACAGGTAAAATGGACGGCAAACAAATCTTAGAAGCTCTATTAAAAAATTAGAATCTTTAGTTTCCTTTTCTTGCTTTTTCGTCAAATACCTTTATAAGGATTGGTATGCGATTCCAAGAAGACTCAATAGACTGTGTTGATTTTATTCTCAAAAAAGATGAAGTCCTCACAATTATTCTCGGTGGGGGAAAGGGAACAAGGCTTCTGCCTTTAACAGAAAAACGATCAAAACCCGCCGTGAGTTTTGGCGGAAAGTATAGACTCATTGACATTCCCATCTCCAATTCCTTGAACAGTGGCTTCGAAAAGATATTTATCCTCACACAGTTTAACTCGTATTCGCTGAACCGCCATATTAATCGAACTTATGCCACTAATAATATCCACCAAAAAAGTTTTGTAGAAATCATTGCAGCAGAACAAACAGTATCAAGCGCCAATTGGTTTGAAGGGACTGCTGATGCCGTAAGAAAGGTATTACCTTACATCCGCGAACAAAAACCAAAGTATGTCCTCATCCTTTCTGGAGACCAACTCTATAATATGGACTTAGCTGACTTTATGCAGAGCCATTTGATGGACCCAGAAACCCAAATTTCTGTAGCAACCAATGCAATCCCTGAAGACCAAATTTTTGGTTTGGGAATTGTCAAAGCAGGAGTGGGTGGTACCATCCAGGAATTCATTGAAAAACCACAGGACCTTACTCAAGTAGAATCTTGCCGTACAGAAAACGGGAACTTCCTTGCGAACATGGGAATTTATATCTTCAACACATCCACGTTAATCGATGTATTGGAAGACCGAAATATGGCAGATTTTGGAAAGGAAATATTACCGAAGGCGATAAAAGAACGCAAAGTAAAAGCGTATACTTACGACGGTTATTGGGAGGACATCGGAACCATCAAAGCATTTTACGAAGCCAATTTGATGTTAACCGATCATATCCCTAAATTCAATTTGTATTTAGAGAAAACCCCGATTTATACGAGGGCGAGGGCACTTCCACCGTCAAAGATCAATCAGGCGGTAGTGAACCAAGCCCTCATTTCCGAAGGTACCATCCTTAACCAATGTGAGGTGCACAGATCCATCATTGGGGTCAGGCAACTCATTGCTTCTGGGACAAAAATCTACGATTCCATTATCATGGGTCTTGACCATTACGGTTACTTCGATCGGAAGTCAGGAAAAATCCCAATTGGCATTGGACCTAACTGTGAAATACGGCGGACAATTGTCGACAAGGACTGTACGATTGGCGCCAACGTTCGCCTGTTAAACGAACAAAACTTACAAGAGTACGAAGATGATTACATTCGGATCCGTGACGGGATCATTGTTGTCCCGAGACACTCTGCCATCCCTGATGGGTACTCTATTTGAGTCAAAATTGACACAAATATGGATTTTGTTTGCCTAAAATAGGTCTAAATGGTTCCAAAAATGTGGAATTTTTCTTGCCAGTTTTGAACTTAGTTCTAAGTTGGAAGAAAGGGAACCATGTTCATAACGGAATCAACGGAAGGAAACCAGTTTTGGAACGAGACATACTTTGTCCCACATTTCCAACCCATCGTCAATGCCATCAATCGCTCCATTTCAGCTTACGAAGTCCTCGGACGTCAGTTCAATCCAGAAGAGAACACCTACCATTCTTTAGGTGGCCTTTTCCATAACCGAGAACATGACCCGGTTCCCATTTACAATATTGATCGGATTTTGCGAGAGAAGGCAGTCCAAACCCTAAAGGAAAGTAACCTTCGGACCAAACTTTTCTTCAATATGATGCCCAATTTCCTGTCTCGGGTACACCATACAGATTTATTTGCAGAAAATTTCCATATCATCCAACTCATCGAAAAATACGGGATTGATCGTAACCAAGTGGTGATCGAAATCACGGAAGACGAATTTGATGGTTCGATCGAAAGGCTCATCCAGATTGTTCAAATCTTCAGAGATTATGGTTTAAAAATTGCCATCGATGATTTGGGGACAGGTTTTTCCAATTTAGAACGAATTGGTTACCTCCACCCAGATATCATGAAAGTGGACATCAAAATTATGAGGGAAAGTTTGAATAAAAACTCCTTCAAACAGGTCCTTGGGGCCATCTCGGAGATGTCCCAGAAATTAGGTAGCCAACTTCTCTTTGAAGGGATAGAGACAGAAGAAGAGGTGAACCTTGCCCTATCCATGGGTGCCAATCTCCTCCAAGGTTATTATTTTTCGACTCCGAACCCACATTTTCTCAATCGTAATACTTTCTCTGATAAAATGAAAACTGTCCTCGAAAACTTTTCCAGTGTGCGTTCTCGTGAACTTCGGGAAAAGGGAATCCGAGAACAAAAGATCATCGACCAATTACAGGATTTGTTTTATGAACTCTCTGATTCGAGTGAGGAAGACTTTCCCTACCGGTTTGGGCAAATCCTTGGTTCCCTTCCTCGGGAGATCTTAAAGGTATTTGTATGTGATGGTGAAGGCTACCAGATCACACCAACCTATGATTTGGACAGGATGAACGGAGGGTATTTGGAACGATCCAGGCAAATTGGAAATAACTATGCTTGGAAACCTTATTTTTTGAAACACAAAGAGGAATCGGAACGGTTTCGCAAAAAATGGGGTGTGACCTACCCATTGTATGACATTAACAACCAGAATCAGTATGTTATCTTTACCTTTTCTCTCATGGCAGGAAAGATCCTTGTGGCACAGGTGAGTTGGTCGGAATAGAATCTTGTTTTTTTTGAGTGGTCGATTTTCCTGGTAGTAGGGATTCGTCTATAATATAGAATCATTCTAAATATAAAAAAACAGGATACCACCTTGTCCGCAATTCTCGAAATCAAATCTCTACATGCCAATGTCGGAGACAAACAGATCCTCCGAGGGGTCAATTTAACCATCGGAGCCGGAGAAGTCCATGCCATCATGGGGCCCAATGGTTCTGGAAAAAGTACCCTTTCCAATGTCATCCTCGGCCATCCAAAATACACTGTTACTTCTGGGGATATCCTCTTTCGAGGAGAATCGATTTTAAAACTTTCGACAGACGAAAGGGCAAGACTTGGTTTATTTTTATCCTTCCAATACCCAACAGCACTTCCTGGTGTTACCATCGGAAATTTTCTAAAATCCATTTTAAAAGCTCACCGCGGAAAAGAACTTCCTGTAAAAGAATTCAAACAAGAATTAAAAACCGCGATGGATCTTTTGGAAGTCCCGCAATCATTTATCGGACGTTATGTGAATGATGGTTTCTCTGGTGGAGAGAAAAAACGAGCTGAAATATTACAGATGAGTTTATTAAAACCAGTATTATCGATTTTAGATGAAACTGATTCTGGTTTGGATATCGATGCCTTGAGGATTGTTTCCGAAGGGATCAATGCAAACAGGAACCCTGAGAGATCAATTTTACTCATCACCCATTACCAAAGGATGCTCAATTACATCGTTCCGGATTTTGTCCACGTGTTTGCTGATGGAAGGATATTGGAAACAGGTGGAAAAGACCTCTCTCTCAAATTGGAAGAAGTGGGTTATGATTGGATATTGGAGAGAGAAGGGGTCAAATGAATTCCTTACTCAACAAACAACAGTTTACCATTAGCCAGAATAAGCGAAATCAGTTTTGTCGTTCCCTCTTAGAAACTTGGAAAGGTTTAAGTTTACCTACAGAAAAAGAGGAATCTTATCGTAAATTTCCAATCAGCGCTCTCAATTGGAAGGAACTGGGATTTGATCCCAAAGAGAAAAAAACTAAATTTGATGATTCCTCTCCTTCTTTGGAAAAAGATTCGGTAAGTGACGATATCCTAGAAGGTATCTTTGGCTTGTTACAAAATTACCTACCAAAGGACTATTTTAGTTATCTAGCTGTTTTACAATCCCATGAGTTTGATTTTCATTACTGTGAGGATGGGTTAATTACGCCCGTATACACATCATTAGGTGATGAGCCAAAGTTTTTATTTCGAATTTTTTATGTTCCCAAAGGGAAAATCTCCCAAATCCATTTAAAAACGCAAACCCTTCACAATTCAGAGTCACTTCATTTGCAAACAGGAATTGATGTTTTTATTTCAGACAAAGATTCACAAGTTGAGATTTTGGATGAAGAAACTTTCGATGAAGACTTAGTCCAGTTTCGAACTGTGCTTTTACTATCCAAAGAGAATACATCAGTGAAATACCATCATTTCCCGTTTGGTGGTTTTCGTTCCAAATTAGTATTACACTCTCATTTATTAGGCAAAGGTGCAGAAGTGACAGTGGATGGAGTTTCAGCATTAGGAAAAAGAAACCTTAAGGATTTGGATATGGAAATGCACCACCATGCAGACCATACTACAAGTAAAATTACTTATAAGGCAATTGTGACTGATCGTTCTCACCATGTTTTTACAGGAAATTTGATTATCCCACCTAACTTAAAGAAGGTAGTTGCTCACCAAGAATCATTTAATCTTTCTTTAAACAAAAAAGCAAGAGCGGAAGCAAATCCGAAATTGGAAGTACTAGCGGAAGATGTATCTTGTACTCACGGTGCTACCGTTGGTGACATTGACGAAGAACAATACTTTTATTTATTGTCGCGAGGGTTAAGTCCTGAAGAATCTAAGTCTCTACTTGTGACTGCATTTTATGGAGAAACCATACAATCGGTAGGATTCAAAGAGGAAGTAAAATTGGATTTGGAATCTTCCATACATAACATTCTTGTGGGAGGGAAATGATGGCGTTTCAAAAATTAGTTTCCATTGGCGAAATTGAAGAAGGTAAGTTAACTGTCATCAAAACCCGGCATTTTTCTGTTGTGATTACAAAATGGGAAAACGAATACTATGCCTTTGAAGATTCCTGTACCCATGATGGGGAAGAAATTTCTTGTGGTAAGTTGGAAGGTTGTGTGATCACATGCCCTCGTCATTTTGCAAAATTCGATATTAGAAATGGGAGTGTTTTAGCTCTCCCTGCAACAGAACCTCTTACAACCTTTCCTACAAAAGTGAATGGGAATGACCTAGAAGTGGATTTGGAGTCTGTATGAGTTTGGATCCCTACAAACTTCGAAATGATTTTCCGATCCTTTCCCAAACCATGCCGAATGGGAAACCACTTGTTTACTTAGACAATGGGGCAACCTCGCAAAAACCACTTAGTGTCATTCAAGCAACAAACGACTACTATACGAAAGAAAATGCAAACATCCATCGAGGTGTGTACTATCTTTCTCAACATGCCACTGAACTTTTTGAACGAACTAGGATTAAAACATCCCATTTTTTCCAAGCACAATGTGCAAAGGCGATCATATTCACTCGGGGAACAACTGATGCCATCAATTTAGTGGCACAGACTTATGGACGAGTCAACGTCTCAGAAGGGGATGAAATTGTTTTGTCCGTCCAAGAACACCATTCCAATTTAGTTCCTTGGCAAATGTTGGCTCGTGAAAAAAAGGCATTTTTAAAATTCATTCCAATTCTTGCGGATACAACTTACGACTTATCAAAGTTAAGTGAAATCATCACAAAACGAACAAAAATTGTGGCAATTAGCCAAATGTCAAATGTGACAGGTACTGTTCATGATTTACGAAAGATCATTGATCGTGCAAGGCAAGTAGGGGCCAAAGTTCTCGTTGATGGTGCTCAGGCTGCTTGTCATATGCCCATTCACTTAGTGGATTTAGATGTGGATTTTTATGCTTTTTCTGCCCACAAGATGCTTGGTCCCACAGGAGTTGGAGTACTTTTCGGTAAGGAAGAAATTTTAGAAGCCATGCCACCTTGGTTAGGTGGGGGTGATATGATTGAATCTGTGGAATTGGAAAGTTCTACTTACGCAGCACTTCCTGCCAAATTAGAAGCAGGTACTCCAAACATAGCAGGTGTCATTGGTTTTTCTCATGCTTTGGATTATTTACAAAAAGTAGGGATGCAAAATATCAAAGAACACGAACGGATGTTAACCGAATATGCATTGGAACGGTTTCATAAAATTGGTGGCCTTACCCTTTACGGAACTGAGGATTTGGAGAATCGTGGGGGCGTTATTTCCTTTACTTTGGATGGAATCCACCCACATGACGTTGGATCCATCTTAGATGAAGAGGGAGTTGCCATTCGTGTGGGACACCATTGTTGCCAACCACTCATGAAACAGTTCCAAATCCCGGGAACCTGTCGGGCATCATTTTACTTTTATAATACAAAAGAAGACATTGATGTTCTCATAAAATCCATTGAGAAGGTAAAATCAATATTTGGTCGTGTCGTCAGAAAATAATACATACCAAGATTTTCTAAAATGGAAGTCCTATGCCCATTGGCAAAAACCATTGGGATCTGTTTTAGAAGTTTCGGGATTGAATCCTCTATGTGGGGATGAAGTGAAATTGTATTACCTGGAAGAAGGAAAGGATCAGATCAAAATTTTGGGAGTATCCGGTGATTCCTGTTCGATTTGTTCTGCCTCTGTCGGATTTTTATTCAAACAGCAATCCAAATTTCAAAAGAATAACTTACTTTTCTATTTGAATGAACGTAAAAAATTTTTAGAGGGAGATGAAACTTCCTTGTTTGGGGATTTAGAAGAGATAACATTCTTTCGGAATGTGAAATCTCACCCAAGTCGTTATCGTTGTGCCCTTTTGCCTTGGCAAACTCTATTAAAAATCATTGAGGTAAACCATGATCCGAGATCCTGAAACAGAAAAAGAGTGGGAAGTGTATCATAGTATTCGATCTGTCGAAGATCCTGAGATTGGAATTTCTCTCGTTGAACTGGGATTGATTTATGATGTGAAAGTGGAAGGAGAAAAAGCAGAGGTTACAATGACATATACGTCACTTGCTTGCCCTGCAGGTCCACAGATGAAACAAGACATTGAAAATCATGCACTTCGAGTGGATGGAATCTCTGAAGTCGTGGTGCATGTTGTCTGGAACCCCAAATGGGAACCTAGATCGATGGCAAGCGAGGAGGCAAAAATGCAAATGGGGATATTCGATTGATTTTGTTTTATGGCAAAAAGAGATCCTCCCTCTTTTTGTTTTTCGGTTTGTTATCACTTGGAAGTTGTGAAACGATCCAAACGTTTTTAGATACCAAAGAAAAAAATGCTGAGTTATCTGCTTCCATTCCTCAGATCCAAGGTGCCTCCCTTAAAAGGGATCGTTATGAGTTGATTGGGCGTGAGTTTATGATTGCAACCGACCACCCTCTCGCTTCCCAAGCTGGAGTTGAAGTTTGGAAACAAGGTGGAAATGTTGTCGATGTTTTTACAGCAGCAAGTTTTGCCATCTCCGTACTAAGACCACAATCGACTGGGTTATTTGGAGGTGGATTTGCAATTGTATACCTTCCCAAAAAAGGGAAATGGGCTTATGATTTCCGAGAACGTTCCCCCAAAAAAGGAATTAGTTCTTTTTATACAAAACCTGATGGATCAGCCGATACCGAAAAAATTAGCAAAGGTGCGTTTAGTGCTGGAGTTCCAGGAAATGTACAAGGAATTCTGAAAATCCAAAAACAACATGGAAAACTTCCAATCGCAGATGTTTTGGCACCTGCAATGCGTTATGCGAAAAATGGTTTTTCTGTGTATGCTGATTTAGCCAATGGTATCACAAAAGTTTGGTCAAATATGAATCCTTCCATGCAGAAGGTATTTGGGATTGACAATCGTCCCATTCGGGAAGGAGAACTTCTTGTTCAAAATGATTTGTTCCAAACATTAAGTCGGATTGCTGAAAATGAAGAGAAAGAATGGATCGATGGTGAAACAACAAAACTGGTAACTGAATATTACAAAGATTTTGATGGTTTCATTAGTGAAACAGATTGGAAAGAATACCAAGTCAAGCAGATGGAGCCATTGAGTAGTTCCGTTTGGGGATACCAAATGTTAACTATGCCTCCTCCTAGTTCTGGGGTACATTTAGTTACATTGATGTTAATGAAAGCTGAGATGGCTAAACGCCAATCCTTTCCCCAAGGGCAAGTGGGAGAAATGATGCAAATTACAGAAGCAATGCGAGTTGCTTACAGAGACCGAGCTGAGTTAGGTGGGGATCCAAATTTCACAGAAGTTCCCGTATCACAATTAATTTCGTTACCTTACATCCAAGAGGAAGTAAATGAAATCGAGAAAAAAGTTGTGTCAGGCAATTGGAAGGCGATTCAGAAGCCGATCGAACCCAAGGATTCCTATAATACCACTCATATCTCTGTGATGGACAAGGAAGGCAATGCTGTTTCTTCCACTCAATCCATCAATGGGATTTTTGGTGCGGTCCAAATGGTTCCTGGAACTGGTCTTGTATTGAATAATACAATGGATGATTTTGCGATTGCTCCTGGTGTTCCGAATCTATATGGACTTGTTGGTTCCAAAGCAAATGCGATAAACCCAGGAAAAACACCACTTTCGAGTATGTGTCCAACCATTCTATTGGAACCAAATGGAAATACAAAATTAGTGATTGGTGCCCCAGGTGGGTCTCAAATTCCAACCTCTATTTTTAACACTTTGTATCATTATTTGATTCAAAAACGAAACTTATATGAAAGTGTTTCTTTTCCGCGGATCCACCACCAATTCCAACCTGATACATTATTTTTAGATCCTGAATTAAAAGGAACGTTTCCTGAAACGGAACTTCCCTTTTACCAAGTCCAATATGGTAGGCACCGTGCGAAGGTATTTGTTGTGTCAAAAGAAGGAGACAAACTCATTGGTGTCTCTGACCCGAAAGGGGAAGGTGTTCCATTAGGTTTTTAGTCGATGAAAACAAAATTATTAAAATCAAAACAGAAAAATTCAACTGTTTCCCTACTTTCAAAGGAATACAAAGACTGTCTACTGAGTGCTAAACATGGTCTAGAAAGAGAAAGTGTGCGAGTAGATGAAAAGGCATTTTTATCACAGTTACCTCATCCAAAATCGTTGGGTTCGAGTTTAACTCATCCACTCATTAAAACCGATTTTGCAGAGGCACAAATTGAATATGCAACTAACATACACAAAACAATTCCCGATGCCCTGAGTGAACTCACGGAACTTCATACATTTACGGCTAAAAACTTAGGAAAAGAATACCTATGGCCATTTAGTATGCCACCTGTGTTGCCTAAAGAAAATAAAATAGAAGTTGGTCAGTACGGAACTTCCAGTGAAGGGCGAAAAAAAACAATTTATCGAAATGGTTTGGGACATCGTTACGGAAAAAAAATGCAAACGATTTCGGGAGTCCATTACAACATATCATTTGATACTTGTATGTTGTCAGTAGTTTCTGAAAAAAGATTTCAAAAACCACTTTCCAAAGAGACAAAATCGCAAATTTATTTTGATACCATTCGTAATTTTTACAGGATCTCTCCTGCACTTTTGTATTTGTTTGGTTCTTCTAGTTTAACAGATTCTACTTTTATTGATTCTCCGAATGCGTTAAAAAACTTACAAAAGTTAGATTCAAAAACTTTAAATGCCCCTTATTCCACTACTTTAAGGTTATCGAATATTGGTTATACTAGTAAAGTGCAAGGCAAATACCCAATTTCCGTGAATTCCTTAAAGGAATATGCATCGGACATGTGCCAAGTTGTATCAAAAACATACGCACCTTACAAAAAATTCAACACCAAACCAACCAATCAATTGAATGACTTTGTCTTACAATTGGAAAATGAATATTACTCACTAGTGAGGCCAAAACAAGTTCCAAAAGGTGAGGAAAGGGTTGTAGATGCACTGGTGGAACGGGGAGTCGAATACTTGGAATTAAGACTACTTGATTTGGATCCTTTTTCAGCGATTGGTGTGGAAGAAACAAGGTTGTATTTCCTGCATATGGTGTTACTCTACTGTATGTTAAACGAGTCTCCAAAAGCAGATGCAAATGAAATGGCAAACTGGAGAAAAAACCAGGAACTCACAACTTGGTTCGGCCGAAAACCTGAGACAAAGGTATTTTTATTTGGAAAAGAGATTTTACTCCGAGACATGGTTCACCAGCTCTTTGTCGACTTACAGCCGATTGCTGATCTATTGGATGATAATGATGCAAGTGGACCATTTAGTCGGGCTTGGGAAACACAATGGGAAAAATGGGATGATCCTTCATTCCTAGGTGCTACCATGTCGGAATTAGATTTAAAGATCCATAAATCGAGTTTCCGAGAGTTTGGGCTGGCTCTTGCCAAATCGCATAAAGCAGAACTTTTACAAGTAGGCCTTTCTCCCAATCGTATCAAATACTACGAAGACCTAAGTGAACAATCGATTTACGAACAGAAAAAAATCGAAACTTTAGAAGGAAGCCATCTTAAAAAAAACCAGAAACCCATACAAATTAAACCTCTAAAACTTTGTAGTGAGGTTTAAAAAAAATGGAACCAAAACCATTATTACCTGGCTGGCAGGACTTAGAAATTTCGACTCAAATCATCATCCGAGATGCAATGAGTAGAGGAATCAAAGTAGAAGTAATCGATCGTAAGGAAAATTTTTTACGTTTGGTTCAAGGTGATCATACAGAATTTGTAAAAGAAGCTAGTAAAACTCGTTTGGACAGTTTGATGACTTATTTGGTGATGGAAAATAAAATTGCCTCCAAACTGGTGTTAAATGAAAATAACGTTAGGGTTCCCATAGGCAAAGATTATTCTAACGTTGAAGATGCTCTTTTGGATTATCCGGTTTTTTTATCTAAAAAGAAGGTGATAAAACCTGTCACAACCAATTTTGGAATTGGAATTGGTATTTCGAATCCTAACGATTCTTTGGAAAAATTTACTTTTTTTGTCAAACAGGCATTTTCGTTTTCCAATTCCATCATTGTAGAAGAATTTATAGAAGGTCCTGAATATCGTTTTTTAGTATTAGGTGATGAAGTTGTAGCGGTTTGTAACCGAGTTCCTGCCAATGTGGTAGGGGATGGAGTTCACACCATTCGGGAACTCATTGAAATTAAAAACAAAGATCCAAGACGTGGGGAAGGACATATCACTGCCTTAGAAAAAATCCAAATGTCCGAAATCGAAAGTTTAGTTCTCTCTGATTCTGGATATACCTTTTCCTCTGTTCCCAAAAAAGAAGAACAAGTATTTTTAAGGAAAAATTCGAATATATCAACCGGTGGAGATTCCATTGATGTCACCGATTTGGTCCACCCTGAGTTTAAAACCATTGCGTTAAATGCAGCAAAGGCTGCTTCTGCAGTGATATGTGGAATTGATATTATCTCGAGTGCCATTTCAGAGAAACCAAATCCAGACCATTATGCGGTATTAGAAATTAATTTTAATCCTGTATTATACATCCATGAGTTTCCATATGCTGGAAAACCAAGAGCTGTTGGAGATAAGATTCTCGATTTATTAGGATTTACGTAAATTTGTTTCGAAGGTAGTCGATGATGTCGAGAGATTCATACATTTTGGTCTCTCCATCAACAAGGAAAGGGACTTGGGAAATGCCACCGAGTCGGATGACCTCGTCTCTTCCCGGTGTGCCATACCTAGCCTCTACCAAAATATAATCCTTACCTTCTGTTAGACCTAGTGTTTCTATGGCTTGCCTAACACGATAACAGTAGGGACAAGAGTCATATTGGTAGAGACGGATCATGGAATTAACCTACTTTTTTTTTGAGTTCCCCAGATTGAGCCATTTGAACCGTGATGTCATGACCACCAACAAATTCTCCATTGATATAAAGTTGTGGGATGGTTGGCCAATTCGTATATTCTTTAATTCCTTCTCTGACTTTCATATCGGAAAGTACATTAAAGGAACCAAATGGAATTCCTTGTTGTTTTAAAGTTGATACTACACCTGCAGAAAAACCGCATTGTGGCATTTCTGGAGTTCCTTTCATAAAAAGAAAAACCTTTTCTGATTTGATTAACGATTCAATTTTATCTTTTAACTCTTGTTCCATAATTATTCACTCCTTGTTTCCAATGCTAATGCATGGATTTCTTCTTTTAATTCTTCTTTTAAAGTAGCATACACCATGCGGTGTTGTTCAATGAGACCCTTACCATTAAATCCTTTGTAGGTGACAACGGCCTTGATATGAACACCGTCACGGTAAGGATCTAAAATTTCTACAGTACAACCTGGCAAACCCTCTTCGATTTTTTTTTGGATTTCTGGAATGGTCATCCTATAATTTTCCTCCCAACCATGAATTGTGGGCTTTGATAAATTCAATGTATTCTTTTGGCACTTCTGGTAAAACAGAATTCTTTACCGATGGTAAAGAAAGTAGTGTATCACTCCAAATTTGAATTTTTGGAAATCCACTCACTAAATCAAACTCGGTCCCCTTTGATTTTAGAAAATCCAAGCGCATAAAAAAAGGTGCGTAAGCAGTATCAACCAGGTGCATGGAATCACCTGCGAAGAATAATTTTCCACCTTTGGGTTCTGGTAAAACTGGTTCTAAGATTTTAAACTTCGAAAGGATTTCGTCTCTTTTTTTGTTGGATTCCACTTCATCTTTAGACATGGTCCATAAATATTGGTCAACAAGTAAGGCACTTGCAAATTCCGCCCAAGCTCTATGTTTTGCTTTTACCAATGGGTCTTTTGGGTGGAGAGTCGGAAGATTTGTTTCGTCCAAATATTCGTTGATCACAGCAGATTCAAACAACACTTCTTCTCCCACGACAAGTACTGGAACCCGACCAAAGGGTGAAATTTTTAAAAACCAATCTGGTTTATTTGCTAAATCAATGTACTTAATCTCATAATCTACTTTTTTTTCTAACAGGTTAATCACTGAGCGTTGTACATACGGACAAAGTTTAAAGCTGATGAGTGTAGGTTTTGCCATATTCATTAGACTCCTACTTGGGTGAGGATAGATCCATTTCTAGAGCATGGAGGCCCTTTTTAAATTCAGGTCCGAGGAGGGAATATACATCTCTATGTTGTTCCACAGTAGACTTCCCTTGGAATTTGGGTGAAACCATTTTGATCCGAAAATGGGTTTCCTTGGAATCCTTTGTCATACCAGGGTGACCTGCATGTTCCCATGATACATCAAGTACAGTCAGTTCTGTGGGAAGGAAAAATTCCTTCAAAACTTGTTCCATTCGATCTTTTCTAGTTTGTTTAGTTTCTAATTCCATAACCAATTTTCATTAACCTAACATTGAGTAAAAATAAAAGAACGGAAAGAACGAGAATAAAACTAAGAGAAAAGATTAAATTTACATCTGTTACCCCAATGAATCCATATCGGAAAAGATTCACCATATACAAAATTGGATTTAAGTAAGAGACCGTTTGCCAAAATTCGGGTAGGTTTTTTACCGAGTAAAACACACCACCTAAGTAAGTTAATGGTGTGAGGATAAAAGTAGGAATGATCGTAACATCATCAAATTTTTTTGCAAAAAGAGCATTAAAAAATCCACCAAGGGAGAATAAAATCGATGTTAGGATGACTGTAAAAAAGATGATGATAGGATGTTGGAATTGAAGGTTTGTAAAAAATAAGGAAGTGAGAGTGACTAAAATTCCTACAAAAAGACCTCGCACCACTCCGCCAAACGTATAACCTAAAACAATGGTATAAGGAGAAGTAGGTGATACCAAAAGTTCTTCGATATTCTTTTGAAACTTACTGGAAAAAAAGGAAGAAACAACATTGTTATAGGAATTGGTAATGACACTCATCATGATAAGTCCAGGAACAATGAATTCGATATAGGTAAAATTTCCAATTTTGCCAATTTGTCGGCCAACAAGTTCTCCAAAAATAAGGAAATAAAGTGCCATTGTGATCACGGGTGGGATTAAGGTTTGGACCCAGATTCTGATGATACGAATCCATTCCCTTCGAACGATGGTCTTAAGCGCGGTTAAGTTTTCTTTCCACATGATTAGTTCTTTCCTGTAAGTGATAAAAACAATTCTTCTAATCGATTCGATTTGTTCCGCAAACTTAAAACTTCCATCTTCTGTTTCGTAAGTTCCGCAAATAGATCATTGACAGAGGCTTTTTTGTCCAATTGAACTTCTAAGCTATGGTCGTCTAACCAAATCCAGTTGAAGCGTTTAGAGCCTGGTTTTGTTTTGAATGATTTTTTTAAATCGATGATAAAGGTTTCTTTGTCTAATCTTTGTAAGAGTTTTTTCATCGATGTATTTTCGACAATTTCTCCCTTATCAATGATTGCTATATTTTTACAGAGGGATTCTGCTTCTTCCAAATAATGTGTAGTAAGGATGATTGTTTTTCCCTCTTTGTTGAGTTCTTTTAAAAAATCCCACATTGACCTTCTGATTTCAATGTCCACACCTGCTGTTGGTTCATCTAAAATGAGTAATTTTGGATCGTGAATGAGAGCTCTTGCAATCATTAACCTACGTTTCATACCACCACTTAAAGTCCCTGCGGCAGATTTACGTTTGTCATAAAGTGAAAGTTTGTCCAGATAATACTTTACTTTGTCTTTGGCTTCTTTTAGTGGCATACCATAAAAACCTGCTTGGTTGATGAGGATTTGCTCTACTGCTTCAAAGATTCCAAAATTGAATTCTTGAGGGACAATTCCGATGAATGTTTTAGCAAGATTTGGATTTTCATCAATATCCACTCCAAAGATTTTCACTTTGCCGTTTGTTTTGTTCACCAAGGAACTTAAGATTCCGATGGTCGTAGACTTTCCTGCACCATTGGGTCCGAGCAGAGCAAAAAAATCTCCAGTTTCAACTTTTAAATCGATCGACCGAAGTGCTTTGACACCATTTTTATATGTTTTTTCAAGTCCGTTGAGTTCAATCGCAAATGGATTCATTTATTTTCCTACTAGTTTTCTTGTTAGGTGGTGTGTTGGGTATTTGTGCTGTTTTCTCTGTTCTTGTCTTAGTTTTTTTTGTTCCTCTTCTGGAAGAGATACAATCTGTTTGCATTCTTCTGAACAACAACCAAGTAAAGATTCAGAACAAGATTCACATTGAACGATGAGAACATGGCATCCTAAATTGGCACAGTTAGTGTGACGGTCAGATGGTTTGCCACAGGTATAACAAACCGTTAAAACATCATCCGTAATCCTTTCGCCCAATCGGTCATCAAACACAAAGTTTTTCCCTTTGAATTTTGATTGTAACCCATTGTCATGCACAACTTTTGCATAATTGATGATTCCTCCGCGTAACTGATGGACCTTTTCAAAACCTTTGTATTTCAAATAAGCGCTTGCTTTTTCGCATCGGATTCCGCCTGTACAATAGAGTAATATCTTTTTATCTTTGTCATTTTCTAGAATTTTTTCTACCAAAGGTAATTCTTCTCGGAAGGTTCCGACATCTGGTAAAATTGCATTTTCGAAATGACCCACTTCTGATTCATAATTGTTTCGGAGGTCAACGACGATGACTCCTTCTTCCTCCATTGCTTTATGAAATTCAAGAGGTGAGAGATGAGTTCCTACATTGGATGGATCAAACTGAGAATCATCTAATCCATCAGCGACTATTTTTTTTCTGACCTTGATTGCAAGTTTGATAAAACTTTCCTTCTTATCTTCCACTGCATCATTAAAATAGATATTCTTTAGTTCTGGAACTGAGTCAACAAAGGAACGTAACTTGTCGACATTCTCAATTGGAATTGAAAATTGTGCATTAATTCCTTCATTTGCTAAATAAATTCTGCCGAGAATTCCTAAGTCTTCAAAAGAATCATAGAGTAAATTCCGAAATTCCAATGGGTTTTCAATTTTAACATAACGATAAAACGAAATGACCCTTCTTTCTCTAGTATCTAACAAAACTTTTTTCTTAAGGGTATCCTTATCAAAACGATTGAATAAAAATTTTTTCACGATTTTCCCTCTTTCAATTTTTGGTCGCGAACTTTACGAAATGCATTTCTTGTGATTTCTGAAATGGCTGGATGGATATAAACCATTCCTAAATAATCATCGAGTTTGGCATTTAAATACATTCCCATTAGTATTTGGTGGATGAGATTGGATGCTTCTTCTCCAATGATATGGGCCCCTAGTACCTGTTCGGTTTCCTTAGATACTAAAACCTTCACAAAACCTAAATGGGATAATCTAGCCATACCCGTCGCACTGGAAGAGTAAGGATTGATTCCTTTGTAATACGAGATGCCTTCTTTGATCAATGTTTCTTCCGTTTTGCCCACACTTGCAATTTGTGGGTTTGTAAAAATGGCTTCAGGGATGGGTGGGTAAACAATGGGTTTGCCTTTTTTGTTACCAAATAGATGATCAAATAGATATTCCCCTTCAAAATTAGCGCTATGCCGGAAAAAATACCTTCCAATCACATCACCAAAAGCATACACTCCTGGTTCCTCAGTTTGTAAGGTATCATCCACCTGGATAAAACCTTCTTCATTCACTTTTATGTTTGTATTTTCTAAGTGTAATTCATCTGTATTTGGTTTGATACCTGTGGCAACTAAGAGTTCGTCTGATTCGAATTGGGCAAATTTTCCATCATTCGTTTTTCCACTGACGATGAATTTGTTGTTTTGGTAGGACACCGATTCGAATTGAAAGTGAGTGTGGATTGGAAAGGGAAGGTGTTTACCTAATTCTGTTTTGATATCACCATCGACAAGCCGTAGGATTTCCCCTCGTGTGATCCCTGTTACTTGGCACCCGTAGGCTTGGTAAGCAGCACCGAGTTCCAGTGAGATAAAACCTGCTCCTATAATGAGTAATGATTTTGGAAAATTAGCAGGGGAGAGTGCTTCTCTAGAAGTCCAATAGGGTGTATTTTCCAATCCTTGTATGTTTGGAATTTTTGGTCTTGTGCCGGTAACAATAAATATGTGTTTGGCGGTGTAATCGTTTTCACCATCAGTGAGAACTTTGGATGCCTTAAACCAAACTTTTTTGGGGATATAATCGATATTCGGATTTTTTTCGTACGCAATTGGAATGGAATCAGAATCTGCTTTCACCGTTTGGTTCACTCGTTGGAAGATCGATTCCACAGGAACCGTGGTTGGTTTTGGGAAATTGATCCCAAATCGTTCTCCTTCTTCTCTGAGTCTGACAAGTTCAGAAGGATAGATGATCATTTTGGAAGGGATACATCCTCGGTTGAGACAAGTCCCGCCTGGAGTCTCTTTTTCAAAGACTACCACTCGTTTTCCTATGAGAGAAGGAGGGGTCACAAGTTTGGTCCCAGCTCCAGCTCCCACCACCAAAATGTCATATTCTTTCATATTGGTTCCAGACTCCAAAGCACCCTAAATCTGTAAATGAAGCTATCTTTGATTTGGCAAAATTAAAATCTTTTCTGAAAACAAAAACTCCCTTCTTTCGTTCAATTGGGAGTTTCGCCTTCGACAAAGGGATTTTTTACCTTCTGGAGCCTCTCTACGATCTCATTTTTGCGAATCTCAAAAGTATCTGGTGGGTCATTCTCGTGCCAAGTTTGGTAGAGTTTCCGTTTCCCGTCGGGGATGGGAATTTGGTAACGCCACTCCATGTAAAAGTAAACCCGAGCAATGTCTCCCCTGATCTCTGGTTTTGGTTCGGCAATGGATGCTTTGAAGTTCACTTCAAAATCACAAAGACCATACTCTCTAGGTTCCCCTTCGATTTCTCCATAGGGAAAAATCCCTCGGTCAGCATTAATTTCACCGGGAACAGGAACGATGTTGTGAAGGTCGGCTTCAATGAGATTAAATTCAGGATCTGTTGCACCACAACACTTCCTTCCTTTTAAAAGTTTCCCACCTACTTCACAATTAGTTTTGGTCCAACACTCTCTAGACTTTCCAAAACTATAAGCGGGAACTATGTGTTCCCATTCGATGTAACTTTGTCTTTTGGTATCTTTCCTTGCTTGTAATCCGCAAGAATCTTGTTTGATTCGAAAACGTCCGAGTTCTTCTTCGTCTTTTTCAAACTCACAACCACAATAAAAATCTTTTCCTACTTTTGCATAAAACCGTTTTAAAACACGTTTTGCCTTTTGAAAATCAGTGATTCGGTTTTTGCCATTAGTCTCAATTTCACTTGGTTCGGAAAAAAGTACATATCCAAATGCAAACAAAAAGATGAAAAAAAATAAAATGGAAATTCGTTTCAAAGGCTTATGAGAGAAACTTAATACACTAATGGTAAAATGTACAATCCTATATTACAAATAAATGCAAGTGTCCAAGTGGTGGAACGTGCAAAGGAAAAATCAGCAATGTAGAGGTAAATGTATATAAAACGTAACGAAACAAAACTCAGTGCGAGGATTTCAGCGAAATAAAAATCAACTTCAATGATTAAATTGAGTAGGATTGCGATCGCAAAAATAGGGAAGGCTTCGAATCCATTTTGGTGTGCGCCATATGCGCGTCCACCCCATCCAGTGAGTTTTGATTGTTGTAACCTTGGATGGTGGTTGTCATATCCTTTCCCTTCGCGGGACATTGCGACAGCTACAACAGCTTTTGCTAAATAAATTTGAGAAATGGAAACTAAGAGGCAGATGATAAGAATCGTCATTTGACTAAAAGTTAAAGGGAGATTCTCTTTTGTAAAATGAAAATTTTACCAATGATCTCGCAGTTTTCGTAAGAGTAAGAATACAGAACGATCATCTGTGACCGTTTCTCCCATTTCTGTTAGTCGGTCTTTGATGGATTCTAAATCACGACGAAAAAATGGACTTAATTTTTTTTCCAGTCCAATGGTTGAAATCATATGGGGGGTAAGTGTTTTTTGAAACAATTCTCTTTCTTCGTGAATTGGCTCTATATGTTTGGAAAATGCCAGATTGTTCTCCCAATAATCATGACCAGGATACAAACGACAATTGTCTGGCAAATTAGCATAACGGTTGTTTATGGTTTCATACAGGGCATTTGCATCTCCCCCTCGGAAACAATTACCAACACCTACATTGAACAAAGTATCTCCAGAAAAAATCCCAAGTATCGTTTTAGGATTTTTATGTACAAAACTTAAATGAGAAAATGTATGACCGGGAGTGTCCCAAACTTCGATGGATTCACCTTCCACTGAAAAACAGATTTGTCCTTCTTTTAATGTTTCGTCGAGTCCAGGAATTTTCCCTTTGGCATTTGTATGTCCATAGACTAAACATTTTGTTTCTTTTTTTAATTCTAAATTTCCTTCTGTGTGATCCCCGTGTTCATGGGTATTTAATATTCCCTTTAGAGTTAAACCCATTTTTTTGAGTTGGGTTAGAATGAGAGGAGCATGATAGGGATCCACAGAATACGCTTCGCCGGTTCTGTTGGAATAAATGAGATATGTGAAGTTGCGTAAGGGAGAGTTTGTAAAGATGGGAAGGATTTCAATCATAATGATGTCATCCTTCCCTTTATTTTAGTAAAGGATTCGAGTGCGGATCGAATGTTTGTGGGCTTTGATTTTGTCTTTCAGTTCATCACCCAAATTTTTATCGATTTCCATACTCAAATAACCAATGTTTGCCGATGTGCTCAAGTTTTGAGTCAGGATATTTCCTCCCATATCAGAGATAATGGAGTTAATGTCCCGAAGGAAACCTGGTTGGTTTTGGTGGATATTTAGGATTCTGTGGTAACCTGATTTTAAATTCCCTAATTCTATGTTTGGAAAGTTCACAGAGAAAGTAGTTGAGCCATTATTGATAAATTTTAATAATTTTTCAGCAACTTCCGTTCCTATGTTTTTTTGTGCTTCTTCTGTGGAACCACCAATGTGTGGAGTGAGAATCACATTGGGTAGTCCCTGGAGTGGGCTTACAAATGGATCATCATTTGATTTTGGTTCTTCAGGGAATACGTCAACACCTGCACCAGCAATTTTACCTGATTTGATTCCTTCCACAAGTGCATCAATTTCGAGAACCTTTCCTCGAGATAAGTTTAATACATAGACTCCATTCTTTAAGAGAGGTAAGTGTTCCTTACGGAATAGGTTTTTGGTATCTTCTGTTTCGGGAACATGGAAGGAAATAAAATCAGATTGTTTCAGAAGTTCTTCATAACTATGTGCAGCCGTTGCATTGCCGAGAGGTAGTTTGGAAATGATATCATAAAATACCACGCGCATCCCCATGGATTCAGCAAGGACCGATACTTGGGTACCAATATGACCATACCCAATGATACCGAGAGTTTTTCCCCTCACTTCAAAACAACCTTTTGCAATTTTATTCCATTTGCCAAGGTGGACATCTCTAGATTGGTCAGATGCTTTTCTTGCAAGCATGATGATTTCAGCGATCACAAGTTCAGCCACTGACCTTGTGTTACTGTAGGGAGCATTAAAAACAGGAACTGCTCTTTTTTCTGCTTCTTCTAATTCCACTTGGTTGGTTCCGATACAAAAACAACCGATCGTCATTAATTTTTTAGCATTCTCTAATGCTTTTTTTGAGACGTTTGTTTTGCTTCGAATACCAAGAACATGGACATCAGAGATTTTTTGGATGAGTTCTTCTTCTTCCATCGCATCTTTGATGAGAGTTACATCAAAACCATCTCGGTGGAAAAGTTCATATGCATCCTTGTGGATGTTTTCCAGAAGTAGGACTTTTATTTTTCCTTTGGGATAAGATACCATAGGAACAGGATTTTTTCCTTTGCCAAACCTTGCATCTCGAAAAAGGTTGGGTGTATCATGGAAAGAATCTTCTCACTCACCCGAATTTCCTCGATTTTCCTCCTTTTTTTGGTCCTCGTTTCCTGTTCCGGGAGTAAGGCCTTTGTCGTAACCCCAGAACCGACCTTGGAGCAACAAACCGCGATTTCCAAAGACATTTGTATGCAAAAATACCTATGGTTATTCTCAGGAAAACGCCCTTGTGTGTACTTTAAGGCAGAACGAGATAATGGCACAGGTGCTATCAATTATTTCCTCCTGTATGAAATTGGAACCTTCGATGTTGATATCCCAATCGGGGTTTCGTTAAAATTAGGAGAAACTTGGTACAATTTAAAAAAGACCAATACTGATTATTCTGATACCATCATTGTCACTTCGGCACTCACACAAGAGATGTTACCCAAAATTGGTGAAAACCAAAACATCACAATCAGTTACACAAATCGTAAGGAAACAATCAATTACCAATTGAATGGAGACCAAACGGCAAAGTTCCAATCCAATCTCTCTAAACTCATCCGTGTGATTGAATCGGAACCAAAACTCAATATTAACAAACGTTAAGAATCTATTGGGTAATTTTTAATACCGTAAGGTATTCGAAACATACCATTGAATCAAAAACCTCTCCAAAACGAAGGTGTTAAGGAGAGGTTTTTTTTATGCCTAAAGAGAATGTCCCAGATTCTATTCTGGGCGCATCAGAGGAAATAAAATCGTATCCCGAATGGAATGAGAATCTGTCAGTAACATGACCAATCGATCAATTCCAATTCCAAGTCCCCCAGTTGGTGGAAGGCCATATTCGAGGGCACGGATATAATCATCATCCATCATAAAGGCTTCATCATCACCAGCTTCCCTTTGTTTGACTTGTTCCTCAAAACGTTCCCTTTGGTCGAAAGGATCGTTTAACTCAGTAAAGGCGTTTCCAATCTCTCTTCCCGCAACATATGGTTCAAATCGTTCCACATACTTAGGATCATCTTCTCTTGATTTTGCAAGAGGGGAGAGTTCTTTTGGAAAGTCAGTGATAAAGATAGGTTGGATGAGGTGAGGTTCAACAAGGGAACTAAAAACATCATCACATACTTTCCAAATTGATACTGAATCAGATGAATCAACTCCTTTGGATTTTGCTTTTTCAATGGCTTCTTTTACATCGGTGATTTGGCTAAAATCAATTCCTGAATAGTCCTTGATGATATCAATGTATTTCACTCGTTTCCAAGGAGGAGTGAGGTCAATTAGGTCTTTGCCGTAGGCAAATTTTAATCCTTTCCCAATGGATTGTGCTACGGAAACAATCATCCTTTCCGTAAGGGATAACATGGTTTCCATATCTCCAAACGCCATATAAGCTTCCATCATGGTAAATTCTGGGTTGTGTTTTGTGGAGATACCTTCGTTACGAAAGTTACGATTGAGTTCAAACACTCTGTCCATTCCGCCCACAATGAGTCGTTTTAAATAAAGTTCTGGTGCAATTCGAAGGAAAAGTTCCATATCAAGTGTATTGTGGTGGGTGACAAACGGTCTTGCTGCTGCACCTCCCGCAATCGGTTGCATCATCGGAGTTTCCACTTCTAAAAATCCTTCATTTGTTAAAAACTTACGAATTTCCGATATGATACGAGAACGCATTTTGAATGTTTCACGAACGTTTTCGTTTACGACAAGGTCCACATAACGCATTCTATATCGTTGTTCAACGTCGGAAAAAGCATCGTAAACAACACCATCTTTTTCTTTTACAACGGGAAGTGGTCTGATACATTTTGCGAGTAGCTGAACGTTCGTTAAATGAAGCGTGGTTTCTCCTTTTTGAGTTTGGAATAACCAACCTTCGATTCCAATCCAATCTCCTAAGTCTAGAGACTTAAATAAGGAATAATTTTCTTCGCCTAGGTCATCCCGAGTCGCATACAATTGAATGAGACCTTCTGCATCTTTTAAATGGGCAAAACTTGCTTTCCCCATAACACGTTTTGCATGCAGACGTCCACCGAGTTTGAAAGATTTTTTTTCGGTTTGATTGGGATCAAAACTAGATAATAGAGTTTTGGAATCGGAGTTTGGAAAAAAACGAAGTGGGTAAGGATTGATTCCTTTTGTTTTTAAATCATTTATCTTTTGAATTCTTTGTTCTATGAGTTCGTTTGAATCTTTTATTTCATCCATGTTAAAGGATACCTCTGATGTAAGAATAGATATAACGTACGAATTCTACGGAAACTTCTTTCGTACCTGATTCTGATAAAAACCAATTCGAACCCGAAATTTCAGATGGAAAACTATACGCTGTGACTTTTACGGGCAAACTGGTTAATGTTTTTTTGTAAATATTCAAAACACGTCGTTTTTCAAACTCTCGTGTTAGGAGTAATATAGACCCTAAATTGTCAGAAACAGCTAATTTTAATAGGTTTTTGGATGCCTCGTCTGTGTCACCCATTTTGGAACCTGCAATTACAAGAGTCATGATTTGTGAACTTGGGATTCCGTTTGAAATGAGGATTTCTTTCACTTTTTGGTCTATTTCAAAAGGACCTATCACTTGGTTTTGTGATTTGTCTTCCTTACTAACAAGGATTAGTTTTTTGAAATCTGACTTTGTATATAGGTTAACGACAGCCTTTAATTGTTTTTTAGTGGGAAATGGTTCCGAGATTTCTAATACTGCGATTTCTGACTTTTGGTATGGATCATTTGTCCCCAACCAATAGGGGCTTGAAAGTAACAATCCCAAACACAGAAAGATGGGCGAAAGGAAACCAAGAAAGAGTAGTTTAAAACGAAAGGTTAAATCGGAAACTTGCATACTGATGACCCCTACAACCTACTGAAAACTAAGGGCAAGTGACAAGAGAAAATTCATCTCCTTGACGAAAGAACCCGTTTTCCTAACCTGTCCACATACACACCCGCTCGGATGGTGGAATTGGTAGACACGCTACTTTGAGGTGGTAGTGCCGCAAGGTGTGGGGGTTCGAGTCCCCCTTCGAGCAGTGGAAATCACCAAAGCCTACAGTTTTAGATCCCCCCAAAGTTAGTAATTCCTTCAGTTCTGGCACAAACCTTACGTTCCCTAAGAAACTTAACTCATTCAATGCCAACTGACTCCACTTCGGAGAGATATATCCATACGAACGGAAACTCTGCTTCAAAATATTGTTCCTAGCTTCCGCACCATTGCTAGAGACTCCATCCTTACTCACCCAACGTTCACGGCTCATATTGTATCTTGGGTCATTTGATTTCTTCGAGTGATTCACTGACTTATGGTTGGGTCTGTCCCATAGAAACCCATATCCTTCATCTGTAAAAAGGGTTACATTCTTTGGGATGGTTTCTTCTAAGTCTTTTTCTAAGTAGTGTTGGTTATTCAAAGGAATCGATTTGTAGAAAGTCATACCGCCATTAATGCCAATCGTGTGGACTAGAGTTCCGATTTGGTGTCCTCCAATGGAATTCGATGCATAGATGGATGCAGTTCCTCCCTTGAATCTTCTGGATCTATGTTTGTTTGCTCTTAAGGATGATGAGTATAACACCACTGAGTCGGCTACAGCAACAGGCTGATTTTTAAGGGTTTCCTTGAGGTCTCCTTCCTTCGGTAGTCTGAAGTTCTTAGAGGACTCTTCTAGTTCTTTGTATAACTGTTCCCTAAGTGTTT
This sequence comes from Leptospira levettii, assembly GCF_002812085.1. Classification (NCBI taxonomy): domain Bacteria; kingdom Pseudomonadati; phylum Spirochaetota; class Leptospiria; order Leptospirales; family Leptospiraceae; genus Leptospira; species Leptospira levettii. The sequence continues at coordinate 3,461 of NZ_NPDM01000009.1, read as the reverse complement.
CATTGAGATGTGAGAAGAATACCTGGATACGTTTCTTAAGATAGTATGCTGTTTTGTAGGGAAGTCCAAGTTTTCTTGCGATCTCTTTGGAAGTCATTGTCTTAGGGTATTGTAAGATTTGGTCTTGGATGGTGTAGGAGATATAGGCGAGGGGTAGTTTGATGTTTTGGAAAGGTGTGTTTGCTGTGATGCTGATTTGTTTGTGGCAGTGAGAACATCGTGCAATGGTTTCTTTCCCTTTTAGTCTTAAGAAGTTGAGGGAAGGGTTCTCTAGGGACTTAGGGCAGTTGCATCTTTTGGGATAGATGGTGCTCAGGATAGAGAGAGTTCTAAGTGTGTATTCTCTTTTGATTTGTTCATTGTCTATGGGAGATAGGTTCTTAGCGGGTTTTGTATAAGTAGTTCTAGTGAACTTAGGGAGAAAGGGAGAATAGAAGTATTTGGAGTTTCTATATGAAGGATTGGGTTCTTTGGTGATACTTTCCCTTCGAGCAGTAGGTATGTCTAACCCACAAAAATCATCTTCCCCCAAACTCAGAAGATTCCTAAGTTCTCCAGAAAACCTTACGTTCCCAAGAAAACTAATCTCGTTTAGATATAGCTGTGACCACTTTGGACTTACATACCCATAACTCCTGAAGGACTGCTTAAGGATATTATTCCTTGCTTCAGCTCCATTAGAGGAAACTCCCTCCTTAGTACACCATCTCTCTCTAGACATATTGTAGCGAGGGTCTTTACTCTTAAGTGAGTGATTCACCATTTTATGATTCGGTCTATCCCATATAAATGTATAACCTTCATCGGTGTAGAGAGTTACGTTCTTAGGTATCTTCTCTTCCAAGTCCTTCTCAAGATAATGACTATTGTTTAGTGGAATACTCTTGTAGAAAGTCATCCCTCCATTAATCCCTACAGTGTGAACTAGGGTTCCTTTCTGTTCCCCTCCAATTGAGTTACTCAAGTAAATAGAAGCTGAACCTCCCTTGTATCTTCTAGACCTATGCTTATTGGCTCTTAAGGATGAAGAATAAAGAACTACAGAGTCAGCTACAGCAATAGGCTTTTTATCAGTATCTACAGGGTTTTCTAGCTCTTTGTATAACTCCTTTTTAAGAGTCTCGTTAAGCTGTGAGAAGATTACTTGGATTCTTTTCTTTAAGTAATAGGAAGTCTTGTAAGATAAGTTTAACTTTCTAGAGATCTCCTTACTAGTCATTACCTTTGGATACTGGTTAATCATATCCCAAATTATAAAGCTTATGTAGGCTAGGTTAGACTTGTATCCTTGGAAGGGTGTATTGGCTGTTATGGAGACTTGCTTATGGCAGTTAGAACATTTAGCTACAGTAGGTCTGTTCTTAACTTTGAGATATACTAGATTAGGTTTGGAACATGAGCAAGACTTAGGATAGATAGTGTTAAGAAGTGTTAAGGACTTAAGAAGAAAAAAAGTGTCCAGACTATTATTTAATAAGGACTTTTTATATGTGTGCGTATTGTTACAAGTCAGGACATTAGTTTCTTCTGGTTCTGGTTGGGGGGAAGACTGGTTATTTCGAGGAGAGCTTTTTAATCCTTTAAGGCTCTTATTATTGTCCTGATTAGTTACTCTGAGTTTTGGTGAAGATGATTTTTGTGGGTTTTTTATGTAAGTAGGTGATACGTCCCCTTCGAGCAGTGGTAATCACCAAAGCCCACATTTCTAGAATCCCCCAAACTCAGTAGATTCTTCAACTCTGGAACAAACCTTACGTTTCCAAGAAAACTAATCTCATCCAATGCCAATTGTCCCCACTTACAACTGAGAAACCCATAACTTCGGAAACTTTGCTTTAATAGATTGTTCCTTGCCTCTGCACCATTAGAGGAAACTCCCTCTTTAGTCACCCATCTCTCTCGACTCAAGTTGTATCTCGCATCATTCGATTTCTTACTGTGATTCACTGATCTATGGTTTGGTCTATCCCACAAGAAATTGTATCCTTCATCAGTGAAGAGAGTTACACTTTTCGGAATCTTCTCATTCAGATCCTTCTCTAAGTAGTGTTGGTTATTGAGTGGAATACTTTTGTAGAAGGTCATTCCTCCGTTGATTCCCACAGTATGGACGAGTGTTCCTTTCTGTTCTCCTCCTAAGCTGTTAGAAAGATAAATCGAAGCTGTTCCTCCCTTGTATCTTCTCGATCTATGTTTGTTGGCTCTAATGCTTGAGGAATACAACACCACTGAGTCAGCGACTGCTACAGGCTGATTTTTCAGGGCTTTTTTGAGGTCACCTTCCTTTGGGAGTATGAAGTCCTTTGTCTTTTCTTCTAGTTCTTTGTATAACTGAGTTTTAAGAGTTTCATTCAGTTGAGTATACATCACCTGGATGCGTTTCTTGAGGTAGAAGGCTGTCTTGTATGGGATACTTAGTTTTCTAGATATTTCTCTGGAAGTCATTACCTTTGGGTATTGTAAGATTTGGTCTTGGATGATGTAGGAGAGGTAAGTAAGAGGTAACTTAATGTTTTGGAAAGGAGTATTGGCAGTGAGGCTTATCTGATTTTGGCAATGTCCACATCTAGCGATCGATTCTCTTCCTTTGACTTTGAGGAAGTTTAACTTCGGTTCCTTACTAGAGTTAGGACAGTTGCAGGTTTTTTGGTAGATTGTGGAGAGGATGTTGAGGGTTCTTAGGGTGTATTCCTTTCTAATGTGTTCATTCTCTAGGGGAGATAGGTTGTGATTTGGTTTGGTATATGTGCGTATAGAGAATTTAGGGAGAAAAGGTGAGTATGGATATGGGGAGTTATGATTGTGCTTTAGAGTGGGCTTAGGTGATAGGAGCCTTGGATTTTTAGAGTAAGAAGTATTTGATTGTGTATAATTCACTAAAATCTCTCTTTTGGGTTATTTTTATCATTAAATAGATGATGAAACATGGTGAGTCTCATTATAACATCTGTGAGTTTCTGTCAAGGAATAGAATGGGAAATCGGTTGGAATGATGAGTTTTTTCTCTGATGGAAAGTGTTTGGGCGAGTCCCCTGCGGGGTCGGAGTTCTACGGGGTTCGCTATCGCTTCCGTCCCTCACCTAACGGTTCGTGACCAAGCCCTCCGAGTTCCTCTCGCTGGGGGATTTATTTTTTGACTTAAAGTTTAATAAGGAGATTAAGAGAATTTGCAGTTTCAAAGAATTAGTGTTCTAAAATAAAAATAGAAAAATATATTTCTTCAACAATTGAAAATAAGTTAGTTGATCTACTTAAGTATATCAATCTTAAATGCAGGAATGCAAATGACATTCCCTACATGCTTTTAAAAAAGATCATTTATTCTTAAAAATCTACAAAATCTAGTTCAACCTCTTTGCCATTTCGGTGAGCACGCTATTGAATACTTACTTTAAAAAATGAATTAAGATTTTGCAAATTAATCGAATTTGTTTAACTTCTCGCCATTGAAAGTATAAATG
>NZ_NPDM01000008.1 GCF_002812085.1 Leptospira levettii | reverse complement strand
TACGTTGTATTTTGTAAAAGTTAAGCTAAGAAGTTAAAGCTTTCACCATTTTCACTTTGAAACCTCGCTAACTCTTGCGGGGTTTTTTTATGCTTAGATGGGATTGCAATTGGACATTTAGGGACTTACGCATTCAGTTGATGCGGGAGGCGATGGATGCGTATGGGTCGTATGGACCTTTATCTAATCCGAAGGGATAAGAAGGTTGTTTGGTGGAATTCCATTAAAAGCGATCATAGAGAATATAAATGAAGTGACTCTATTTTCATTTCTTGATTGCGATTAAATAGGCCTCTGCGCCAACCAATTTTACTATTTTATTATAATTGAATTGATTCGCAGGAAATTCCTTTTCTATTTCCGGTGTATGGCAATCAATAATCCATACTTGATTCGTGGCTATCTTCTTCCATTGTAGATTGGAAATTGTATGATATGATTTTACTTGTAAATCTGAGTTCATCCAATTTAGGTAAACATTAAAATAGTCTGAAGTCCATTTTAAACCATATACTTCATATCCAGAATGGTTTTCGGCAATGAATTTTGAGAGACCTCTCCAATCTTGGCATCTATGACAAGATCTATAATCTTTATCTATATAATTAATTTTAAGAAAAAATAAAATGTAAATGCTTAGGATAAAAAATCTTAAATACGAATAAGGTATCTTGCTGATGAAAAAACCAATGATAAATAAGATGGGAGGTAATAAAATTATTGTATTTCGAGGAGATAAAACAGGAAAGAATAAGATTCCTTGTATATAAGCTAAGAGATATGCAAGAATAATTCCTGATACTAAACCTAGCATAAGTTTATTGATGCCTTTGTGTCTATTTCCTAGACTGTGGAAAATAAATCCGAGAATGCTAACAATGAAAATAAATAAGATTATTTCCCTGCTGCCAAAGTATATTTGGAGGTATTCTAATATAAATTCTTTTCCTGGCTGTTCGATCCATATACCAGATGATCCAATTCGATTTTTCACTAAATATAATACTGCAAGTAAATAAATAATGGTATTTAGAAATATAACGATGGATTTTAAGATACTGAATTTTCTTCTATGACTTCGGAAATTGTTTAGGAATTGAGATAGAATAATTGGAATGTAAGAAATGCCAATATAAGTGCCAAAATAATGTGAAAGCGATGCGATTCCCATTAAATTAATTAATACTAGTAAGTTTGTATATTCGGGAAATTGTATGAATTTAACTAAAAATAATAATGATAGTGTAGATAAGAATAATATGAGAGAGTACGACCTAACTTCTGTTGAATAAAAATAAGTAAATTGATTGAACGTAATTAAAGTTGCTAGGATGATACCAAATTCTTTTGAAATTAACTTTTTTCCAAGTAAATAAAAAACAGGAATAGTGGCTGTGCCTAAAATTACAGAGAGTATTTTTCCTGTAAATTCATTGTATCCAAAGACACTGTATAAAAGCCATAGAATGATTTGATAAATGGGGGGATGGACATCCTCAATAGACGTTTTACGAAAAACTTCTTCTATTGAATTGTTTGGATTACTGACCCATGCCGAAAATAATTCGTCATTCCAGTAACTTTCTACGAATGCACTTTGAAATCTAATTAAAAAGCCTATTATTGTAACAAATAGTATGATGCATAAATATTTATATTTATAGAAGGATTGAATAATGCTATTGAATAGAGTATGGTAATATTTTCTCAACTTTTTAGCTCCAATAATCGGTGCACTTTTTGGATAATAAATCGTGATCCATCACTTTGGTAAAATGTTAAACATTTATCAATAGATTTTTTGAATCAATAATGTCGATATATGGTAGTAAAAATAGATTCCATAAAATCCGACTTAAATTGAATGAGGCACTAGTACTATTAAAGATTGGTAGGTTCTCCAAGCTAATTCTCTATTTTTAAATCAAGTATATTTGGGAAATTTTAGCACTAAACAAGTATAGATTGAGAAGATAGAGAAGGGATGGAGTATTAGGAGTCAAAAGAGAATTTTTAATGAGCAAGAGAAATTGAGTAATTATGTATTTATCTATCTATTACAAGTTTCAATTCTTGATATAGAGAGCTTCGAATCCCTAATAAACTGCGAGAGCGGGTTTTATCGAGAATGGCGATTTAGCAAGAGTAGAAAATGAAAATTCAACTTTCCTGGATTTTAGTTTCCAACTTCAAATTCCCATTGATAGTTATTGGATAGTTTGCTTCATTTAGAACTTATTGTAATTAAAAAATCAGTCAATATTTTTAAATCAAATGAATCAGTTCAGAGGGTTGTTTAAAAGACTATAGATTTCATTCGACTTCTACATTGGGAAAATACCAACTTACAATTGGTAGAGATTACGGAGCTAGCGCCGGAACGCAAGGAACATATAATCTCTCAATAACAATCTCACCATCCATTCCTTCCTTTACAGTCGTACAAACCCAGAATGATACAGCATCAAGCCATACGACTACAAGTTGCCCTTAGTAAATAAATGTAGCTTGATGATTTTTTGATTCGCAAAATTACTGAACCGTTAAAGATCCTAATTGAGAGCTTGAAAATGTTTGGCCAGCGTTCGCACCATTTCCATCTAAATCACAATACGTTTCTCGTGCAACGCCTGTTATCCTTACCCTGCCAACATATTTGTAGGTCCCGGGGATTGCAGGTGCCGTTATGAATGAATAATATTCATGGTTGTTTCCACAGCTTAAACAAGAGGAATTGTAGGATGTAGAAAAGAAAGTCCAGTTTTGAGGTTCCGTCATAGGGTTCGAATTATTTGGTCCGTATCCTACTTGTAACTGAACTCGAGAATCAGCTGCTTGCGGGAAAATATTCGTTACATTTGCATGAAAAAATTGAATATAGATCGCATTGGAAGCATTGGCTGTTGTATTTTTTGCTAATGTTAATGTACTTGGATATTGAACAATACAATAATCGACTAATGGCAGATTGGATGGAGTTTGGTATGTTTCTGTGCTTAAATCACTTTCTCCATAGGCGGCTGTCAATGTTATCTTAATGTAATAGGTTGAATCATTAGTTAGGCCTGTTAATACGATGGGAGAACTTGTACCTGATACACTCGAGTTTGATTTTGTGACTCCCGAACTGGTACTGTAATATACTTTATATCCTGTTGCTCCCGATACAGTCGTAAAGTTAACACTTAATTGACTAGTTCCAACCCCAATCGAAGAAATGACAGGAGGACCAACATAAAAACTTTGAGAACTGACTGCACTATTGTTTTTTGCTAAATCAATTGCTCGGTACTTGACTTGTATACTTCCATTGGAAAGGGCAAATGCGGAACTATAAACAGATCCATTTGTAACAGCACCATTGGAATCAAATGTAGGATCTGTGCCATTAAGAGTATAGATGATTTTATCACATCCAGTTCCACCTGTATCAGAACAACTGAGTTCAAGTTGTGTCCCCGATAGAAAAGGACTAGAACCAGATGGTGATGACATACTTACGATTGGAGCTGTTGTGTCCTTATTCGTTGTGCGCGTTGTAAAACCAAAACTACCGACCAAGTTTGAAACACAAATTCGGATCGTGTTATCTCCCTCAGAGAAGTGAGTATTGGCAATCGTGGTACTAATGTCTGTAGTTGCAAGTGCTGAACCTGTAACATTGGAATTCCCGGAACCCGAGCTTAAGGCAGTTCCTGTTGCACAACTGCTACCTCCGATTCGAATTTGGTAGGTTCCAGCTTTTGAGCTTTGCCAATTGAGACTTACGTTATTAGTTCCATTGACTGCTGAAGTGTAAGAGTTAACTGTGATGGTTGCAACTTGTGTGTCGACAGTGTAAGTTTGGGAATTGATTGGAGAAAGGTTACCAGCTTTGTCACGGGCTAAAAACTTAACATAAGTTACAGAAGAATCCGACATATCAATGCTTGAGTTATACAATGAACCATTCGTAATGTTTCCTGTTGATCCTTGGATAGCCGGATTTGCTGGTGCACTTCCTACTTGGGTGGTGTAAGCTATTTTATCACAACCTGATCCTCCCACATCAGTACAGCTAGCCGTAACAGATGTAGCAGAACTATAATTCCCTGTACTTGGAGATGTAGAAACAATTGGTGCTGTGTCGTCTCTTTGCAGAGAAAAAGATACAAAACCAACCAAAGAATTGGATCCAGTCACACAAATTCTGTAGGATTTTGTTCCTTCACCAGAAAAGTGAGAATACGAGCGAACAAATGTTATGTCCTGATTGGCGGAAGCTGTCCCTGTCGTTAAACTTGTTCCCGAACAGGCACTGCCTTCGTAAATTGCATATGAGCCAGAACGATTTGTTTGCCACGTTGCAGTAGAAGATTGAATCCCATTCGCTGATGAGGTTACAGCTAAAGAAGATTGACTCACTAAAGTTAAAGCAGGTACTGAAGTATCAATTGTATAAACGATTTGAATTGAGGAGGAAAGATTTCCATTCAAGTCTCTGCAAAAGGCTCTTAAAGTTCGAGTTCCTTCAAAGGACAAACTAACAGTTTTAGATGGAGGAGAAAGAATGGTTCCAACTTTCGGTTGGAAGTTCGGTGTTGATCCATCTAAAGTGTAAACGATACTCCCTGCTCCAAAATTGTCGGAACAAGTTAAAGTGGTGGTTTGTGTGGTTGAATACGTTCCTGATGTCAATGAGCTAGTGAGGGTGGGTGGTGTTGTGTCTCCAAGGATTTGCGCCACCAATGTATCGTTAGCCGTTCCATCTCCGTCTGTATCAAAACCAATTAGATTACCATTGGAGTTGACGATTGTTACGACTGGATTTCCGGATCCACCAGGTCCTGATGTAAGAAAAGCGGGAGGATTTGGATTGATGTAATAATCTGCAACTCCATCTCCGTTTGTATCCACTGCATCCGGGATACTGTCTGCATTGGTATCAATGAGTAAAAGATTCGGGACACCGTTTCCCGTAAGGTCAATACCATCAGATATGCCATTACCATCTGAGTCGATTAGTGTTCCAGAGAATGTACCGTTACCGGATAGGTCGACGACAGTTCCCGGTTCCACATTGACTGGGACGGAGGAACGTCCTCCTAAACCTAGAAGGAATGCCAAGTTGGCATTTGGATTCGAACCATTGTTCGGTAGCAATATACAAAATTGAAATGAACAAATTAGCAGGAGGTAGATGTAATTAAGAGTTTTTGTATAGATTCGCATGATTTTTATCCAGATTGGATTCTGTTTGGTTACAAGATATGGAGACCATGGGTCCACCTCCTAGTTGAAATTCCCATCTAATGAAAAAAATTTCCAAAATACCGTTAAAAACGTTCCAGATTCGCGAAAAAAACGTAAAAAACGGTGACTCGGAGTCATTTAATTTCGGCTCTCTATGCAGTTTTTCTAATCTTAGGTAATCCCTATTTTTTGTTTTGATCTATCGAGTATTGGGAGCAGTATGAAAAGTAATTTCGACACATTACGCTTATTATGTATAAGGAGAAACTTAAATGGAAGCAGAGTTGATTCGTATTTTCTAATTAAAACATCGCAACTTCTTTTGACGATTCTGGGAAAACACTGGAATCAATTCCGCTACTAGGTATCTTATCGATTGGTTGCCCAATTGTTAAAACTGAAACAGTTGGATGATTATAATCCCTGGTTGCCGTTGTGGTACGTGTCCTTTCGGAAGATGAAGTTATATTTTGGTAAGGGTAAACTCCAGCTAACGCAAGTTTACATATAGGATTAAAGGTAGTTGTCTTTTTTAGAATAATCGAGAACGAAAACAATATTTTTACAAGATATAAATGTGAAAATACAAAGATACTAACACGTAACATAAAAATCTCATCTAAATTGATTCCTATTTTGCACGGAGCTCAAATATCACTTTTTCCGAAGAGTCCAATTCATAACGAGTGGAACCTGCCGTTGCATTGATGATACGTTTCGCAGGAATGTTCTTTTCTCGCAAGATTTGAAAAATGGCTAAGGAACGGTTGATACCAAATTGTTCGTGTAAAGGATCTTCCTCTTCTGTTCCAGGGAAAGGTGCTACAAAGTTGATGATCACGATTTCATATTCTGGGTATTCGATTGCAAAACTACGAGCAAGAGCGTCCAATTTTGCTCTGCCTTCTACATGGATTCGGGTTGTCCTTGGCTCAAATATTTCACTTGCGAGAAACGAAAACGTTCTGATTCGAAGTGGTGCTTCTACGGTTTGTGTTTTATTGAGGCTTTGTGTTTCCGAAGTAACTTTCGATTCTTCATTGGAAGAACCAATTGAAAATTGTTTACCAAATCCAAGGCTTACAAAATTTTCTTCAAAATTCCCGCGATTACGGAATGTGTTTACTTGGGGTTTATAATCCACTATGTATGTATTTGCCGTTAATGCTTCGAAAAAGAAGAAATAGGAAGATGCAAAATGAAATCGTAATCCTAGGCCGGCAAAAAAACGCTCCACTTTTCCACCTGACTGGCCTTCGTTTCCGATTCCACCACCAAATCGGATATAAGGATCAAAAATAGAATTGGGAAAAAAATGGATTCCAAAATCCAAATTTCCCGTTGTGATCGAAGAAATCCTTCTGTCTTTTCGAATTAAGAACGAAAGTAATTCGGATGAAAACAAATTATCGTTAAATGAACTCGAGTTATTGCGCCATTGTAACTGACTGGCCAATAGGGGCACTATAGAACTCTCTATCCGCCTTAAATTGCTGGCTTCTATCGATTGTGCAACTCCAGAAAGACCTATTGATAGGTATTTTAAAAAAGCATATTGTACACCTATCTCTCCTAAAGTACTGTTCAATTGGACCTGATTTGAATTAAAATCTGTCAGCCCATAATAAATAAGACCCCTTGCTTCTTGAGTATACCCATCTCGATACAGTAAATATGTGGGGAAATTATAGTTTTCCGCATTACGTTCTAAACTTCCTGAAGACATTCCCAGACCATACGATCCAGAACCAAATAACATGAGGTTGCCTTTTTGAAACCCTTCGGCAGATAACAATTGAGGAATTAAAAATAGGAAGAGCCACTTACATTTCCACATGCGGTTATTTTTTGGAGATCATTAACTTTTCTCAACTTATATTTTTAAAGAAGAAAAAAATAGAACGGTAGAATAACAGAGATAAGTGTATCAGCAGTGTGAAACATTTTCATCCAATTCATCTAACAAACTATTTTTTGGAATGTTTATGAATCCAATTTTAGTAAATTGCCCAAATCACTTTAATTTTTGAATCGGAATCTAGGGAATATCGAAAGAAATGGAAGTAGGCCAATAGTAAACCTGATGGTCTCCCCACTTTCTGTTAAAGCAAATATAAATAACTGAAAGAAAATCAAAAACAAGATAAGGAATTCTGTGTTGATAATGATTGATTTCGATCGATTTTTTATAAGGCTCCATACTTGGCTGAATAAATAGAGAAAACAAATAAAACGCAGTGCGTAGAACCAATATTTCATGAATCCTTTTGGTTGGTATTTTAGTAAAATATATTCAAATGTAGTAAAGTTGTAAATATTTCTGAATATATGTTTGATGCTGTCTTGTGGATGTTTTATGATATGTTGGAATATACAAGAAAGTAAATAATTGCTATTGTCTCGATGTTCGGCGGTATTGATATTTGGCCATCGTCCTTCTCTTGTAGGATTAGCGCTGATTTCAGCTAAATTTCGTTTGGGCATTACTTGTGGCCACGCTCTTTGGATATTGAATCCTGAATGGTTCGTCATCGTTAGTTGTTTGTGGTTTAAGTATAAGTGACTGTGAAAAGGTAATGTGATAAATGCTAAGGGCAGAAATAAGAATACATAACTTAAAAAGTTTTGTTTTTTTTGTTTTATGATGTAAACTAAATAAATACAAATTATAACAACGATTAAGAATCCAAATGGTCTTAGCATATCCAACATGGAAAGTAAGAATCCTATTAGAGCTAGTTTTGAAGATGAAATTTCTTTGTGAATCTCAATATTTTTGCAAAGGATCATGATAATGAATAAGAGTAGTGGGAATATTATATCGTATGATTGTGGGTTACTAACATGAATTCTTATGGATGCGTAAAAAAAACAAGTAGAGAAAATCAAACCAAGAACCAGTCTGACAATGTTTTTTCTTCGGAAGAAAATAGGGACTACAAATAGAGCAACAAAACTTATTTGGTAAATCCATTCAGTTACGATTCTTGTATCACCAAATATTTTCACACTGAAAAACTCGAAAATCGACAAGTTTAATGGTATAGGGATCATTAAACCTTTAAGGAATTTTAGGTAACCAATTAAATCGAGTTCCTGATACTCTTCCACACCATATACATTCATCCATGAAATAACAGGCAGTGCACTCTGGTTGATAACTAACAAGACAGAAAAGAACAAAAATATAAAAGTTGAAATTTGTATCCAATGTTTTAGGATTTGAATTTTTTTCTTATATTGAATCAAGTTTGGCATTGAATTCGTAGTAAGCACATTTATACTCAAAAGTTCAATAATATTTTTCTTGATTTAAACTCTAGCAAAAGTAAACTTTTCGATTGCTTATGAAAACCAGGAAACCTTATCTAATTCTAATTTTCTTATCTTTATCTGTAGTGTTTGCAGATACGATTCCAGATCCAGTAGCAACGGAACAAGCTGAGCGAGACTTACGATCAACATGGTCTAAAAAATACCCAGGTGAAACAATCATCTCTGTCACTTCCGCTGGAGACCCAGGAACACTAGAAAAAGTTGATAAAAAAGGAAAACTCATTGAACGAAAACTAAAAGTTCCTTTTCAAGTGGTTGCAGAGAAGTCTGGAACACAGAGAGAATTTGAAGCAGGTGCCAATTATATCCAAAAAGGCAACCAGTGGAAATTTTCAGAAATTGGAATTGGTGATGTTAAGGCAGTTGCTTCAGAAAGTGAAAAAGCACCTAAAAAACCTGTGGTGAAAGAACTTGTTGTGAAAGCTTTTTCTGAAAAATACTCCGACTATACTTGGTCGAATGTCCTCATTGATGATGGGACGTTTAACAAAGGTGCAAATGGTGGGTTTTACCGCTATGAAGGAGATATCAACCGGACTGATTCGGAAGGACAAACGATTCAATGTAAGGATATTGATTTTATGTTAGTAAAAGACAGTTCTGGAAACTGGGTTGTAGACATTACCTCCCAAGGGAAGTGTTATTAATTTAAGTCAGGTCTAACGTTTGAGGGTGAAAGGATTGGATTGGTATACAATGCCAATACTTCTTTTCACTCAGTTAGGGAAACAAACAACTTCATATACGGAAATGGGTTTTGATTTTCCTTTCACAATGACTTTATCAATTTCTCGGATCACAAACCCATCCGATTCACTATATTTTCCTTCAATTTGTTCAAAGGTGGCTTCAGAAATCAAAATTGAACATTGGTAGTGTTTGGTTAATCCTTCAATCCTTGATGCTAAGTTTACATTGTCACCAATAACAGTATAATCTAACCTTCGATCGGAACCAATATTTCCAACAATAACTTCACCTGTGTGAATTCCGATTCCCACCTGGATTTGATCTTCAGTTAAATTCTTTTTTTGATTGAATTGATGTATCTCTCGAATCATTTCCACAGCCGTTTTGACGGCGCGGAGTGCATCATCATCTCGTTTAAAAGGTGCACCAAAAATCGTCATGATGGCGTCTCCAATAAACTTATCGATGGTTCCATTGAATCGAAATATAATGTCTGTCATACGAGATAAATAGTCATTTAAGAAGAGAACCACTTCTTCGGCCGACCTTTGTTCAGAATATTTTGTAAAAGATCGTATATCAGAAAAAAGGATTGTTACCTCTTTCATTTCCCCGCCTGGTTCTAATTGTGCATTGTTTTTATAAAACTCACTTACTAATTGAGAGGGAAGGTATCTTTCCATCATTTGTTTTGCGTTTGCTTCTTTAACCATTTCAATGTTGGAAACTGTTGTCACATACCCAATCGCAAGTATCATACCCAGTCCAAATAACATGGGGATCAAATCAATTGGGTATCCTCCACCTAACCCAATGGAGATCACAAACAGGAAAACAAATGATAAAAATGCTCCATAGATGGTTCCAATTTTAGAATGCCTAAGTAAGTTAAATTGGTAGATGAAAATGGCTCCTATCATTGCGATAAAATAAATAACACCATCACCTCTTTGGACCGTTGGATCAAAAAAAATCATTAACCCAACAATGGTATAATCCAAAGTGATGGTAAAAAATTTAAGATAAGGTTGAAACGAAAAATGAGTTACGAAAAAAAATACAAAACCTGCAAAAACCAAAAATGTTGTGTCTAACAAAAGTGTGATGATTGTGGGAGGAACCATTGTATAATTGATCACATGGAAGTAGGACAAATAATCCATGAGTGATGCGAAGGAAAAAATGGCAAACCGAACTACAGCGACTGTTTTCTCATTTTTGATCTCTCTTGTGATTAAAATTTCATCTACTATCGTTTTTTTCATTCCACCTCTCACACTCGAATGAATCCTATCATATATTCATGATTGACCTAATCTTTAACTAAAATTTAGAATTATTGGATTCTCTAAATCAAAATTGAAAAATTTCCACTTAGATTCGATCTTGCCAATCAATCAAAATCGCCGATTTTGTTCTCTAAGACTTTAGTTCCATGAGCAATGTTTGTAAGGTATTGATACCCCAGTGTTCGATGTACTTGCCATCTAACAAGCGAACAATATCGATGACATCGATCCGAATTTGTTTTTGCGTTGGTAGAATTCCGCGTAGTGGTCCTAAATGGGTACCAAGTATCGCTTTGCGTGTCGTGACTCGATCACCTTCCGCTATTTGGTCATAAATCTCCACTCTCAAGTCGGGAAATTCTGGTTTTAAAATAGAATGAAAAGTATTCCACATTCCTTTCGCATCATTGGATTGGGCAGGAGCGGTGCGATTGATAAAATCTACATGCATAAGTTCTTGGAAGGTATCCTCATTGCAGTTTTGGATCACTTCTAAATTGAACCTTCTGACGATCTCTTTGTTTTTTTCTAACTGAGTCATTGATTCTTATAATATTTGGTAGGTTCAACAAATTGAATATTCAATTTTTTAATATCCTTTCGGTTCCAATTTTGGGACAAACTGTCCTACCAATTCCAATTCAAACATCTTTAAAAAATCATGATAAGAGGTGGAGATTCCCGTGTTCTCTCATCATCTTTTCTGAAGATACCTTTCCTGTGAATACCAGAGACAACTGTTCAGAATCTTCTCCAAACTTCTTTTTTTTCTTCGAAATTGTCCAGATTTAGCATCCTCGATTGCTATAAAGAAAGGAGGGCACGAAAAAATGTTCAAAACCTTACAATCCAAGTGGAAAGGGAAACGAGGTAGGTATCGGATAGGAATCCTCTTCTTTCTGTCTTTTTTTGCGATTTTCATCATTCTTTTGCTTTTTGGAATTTGCTCAGCAAGTAACCAAATTCTTTTCCCAAAATGGAAGGGAATCACCAAGGATTTGGGTGATTGCATTCGGGAAGTGGAAAGAGTATGGGGAAAAAAATGTGGAAACATTCGCCTAACAAAAGAGTACTTTTTTAGCGAAATATCAATTCCATCTATCAATGGTTGTCAATTGCCAGGTTGGAAGGTAATACCGTCTGAGAATGAAAAAAACTTTGGAACCAAAAAATCGAAGGCAATCATTCTTGTCCATGGTGGAGGCTCAGACAGAAGGGAAGTCACTCGTTACATCCCCTTTTATCTGAGTTTAGGAATGGATGTGATCAGTTTTGACTTATCTTGTCATGGGGAAGCACCTTGTCATTTCACGGGTTTGAGTTTTGGGAGTAGAGAATCAAGAGATGTTCTCTCCGTTTTGGTTTATGTGAAAAAACAATACAATGAGATTTACATGTTTGGATCTTCTGTGGGAGGTTCTTCCATACTGATCAATCTTCCCATCATAAGCGGAGTAAACGCGATCATAGTCGAGAACCCAATGATCAGTTTTGAACGATTGATTTCCGATTCGAAAGAAGCTAAAGAACTTCCGAATTTTATGATCGATCTGTTGGTAAACTTGGTATTGTTAAGAGGAAATTTTGATACAATGCTTAGTCCGGAAAATTCTATGAAGATTTCAAATGGTATTCCTATTCTTTTGATCCATAGCCTACAAGATCAAATCGTTTCCTATCATCATTCAGAATATTTGTCAGAACTTTATTTGGGACCAGTTGAATTATGGTTTCCCAGTTATGGAGAACATGGTCTTATTTGGAATTCCAATCCTGCTGAGTATGAAGATAAGATTAGGGAATATATAGGGAGTTATCAAAACAAACGAGGTGAATGATGATGGAAGAATATTTAATTTTAATGCGATTGGATTTTTTGACAAAAGGTGAAAAACCTTCACCAGAACAATTAGAGATTTATATGAAACAATACCATGAGTGGGTAAACGAGATCATTTCAAAAAAGAAATTCATTTCTGGAATTGGACTTTCGGAAGAAGGAAAAGTAATTCGCTCCAAACAAATCGTAACGGATGGTCCATTTGTTGAAACGAAGGAATCGCTAGCTGGTTTTATCATCATCCATGCAGAAAACTGGGAGGATGCAGTGGGGATTGCGAAAAAATGCCCCATATTAGGAGGTGAAGGGAACAGTGTGGAAGTCCGGATGGTAAAAGGGACACATCAGAATTAAATTCAAAATGTTCAGATGGTAATAGAGTCAATGGATATTTCCAATCGGATTGCTGGTTTGTACAAGACGGAAGCTTCCAAAATGATTTCCGTTCTATGCAAATATTATGGAATTCAGTTTTTGGACAATGCGGAAGAAATCGTAAATGATACTTTTTTAACAGCAAGTGAAGATTGGGTCAAAAAAGGAATACCAAACAATCCAATCCCTTGGTTGTATTCCGTTGCAAAAAACAAAGCTAACAATCGATACAAACGAGATAAGATCCACCACCAGAAGGTCATCGATCATTATTTGCAAGAAACTGTCTCATCCGAAATGGATTTCGATATTGTGATGGAAGAGGTGATTGACAGTCAACTGATGATGATGTTCGTACTTTCCCATCCTTCCATCCCAATGGAATCACAAATAGGTTTGGCACTTCGGATTTTATGTGGATTTACCATTGATGAGATAGCAAAAACATTCTTAACCAACAAAGAAACCATATCAAAACGACTTTACCGTGCAAAAGAAGTCCTAAGGGAAAATGGTATCAGCTTAGAATATCCGACTTCAGATGAGTTTCAAAATCGTCTCCAATCCGTTTTGAGAACATTGTATCTCATTTTTAATAAAGGGTATTCAATGGAAGGATTAGAAACAGAGATTCGAAGGTCATTGTGTTTGGAATCAATCCACCTATGTAGCCTGCTATTAGAAACTAAAATATCGATTCATTCAGATGTATATGCTCTACTTTCTCTATTTTGTTTTCAATACTCACGTTTTGATGCAAGGTTGGGTGAGGAAGGAGAAATGATTCTTTATGAAGACCAAAAACGAGAATTTTGGAATTTGGAATTCATTCAAAAAGGAAAATACTTTTATCACTTGATGAGTCAAAACCCAATGTTTTCCAAATTCCATTTGGAAGCGAATATTGCTTTTTGGCATAGTTTCCCAGAAGGTACGAACGGGAAATGGCAAAGTATCTGTGAATTGTATTCGGCACTTCTGTTCATTGAATCCTCTTCTTTGATACAACTCAATCGAATTTATGCAGTCTACAAAGCGTACGGAAACAAAGAAGCGATCGAAGAATTGGGCAAGTTGGCTTTGCCAAAAAGTTCATATTATTATTCTTTGTTAGGTGAATTGTATTCTGAATTGGATCCTTTGCAATCAAAAGAATATTTTATGGAAGCAATTTCTTATGTGACCTCTTCCCAAGAAATGAATTCCATACAGAATCGAATGAAAAAACTACTGTAAAAATATTTGAATTTGTAAGTGGGAACCCGCTTAACTTGAGGAATCAAAAAGTTCACATCCTTTGTTTTTTTGATCTCAATGGTTTACGTGTGTGAGAGTAATGAAAGGGAGAGGATTGGAAGTTCCAATCCTCATTTTGGCCTCTTAGTTGCCAGAAAATTTTTGTGCTTCTTCACATTCTGGTATGGAAACTTTTCCTTTTGCACCTTTGAATGTATCACATGTCAATTGATCAAATGCTAAGATACACTTTTCAAAAGCTTGTACTTGTTCTTCTGTTACTTCCTTTTTCTCTTCGATTCTTTTTTTCTCAGCTTCCTTCATTTTTTGGTCAAAGAACGTGATACAGTTTTCTTCCGACTGCATAAAAGGTGGGATCATATTCCGATAAGCAGGAGGGATTTTTGCAAATTCATCCTTCGTACACTCAATCGTTTTGGAACACATTGTCTTTTGGAATTTTGGAACTAATTCTTTTAGTTTTGCTTCTGGTGATTGTGAAAGTTTGTTACAAGCCAGTAGTGACAAAAGAGTGAGAAGAGTCAGATTTGTTTTTGAAAGAAATTTCATAGAGACTTCCAGTTGATAAAATTTGACCAAATTTATCATTTTCCAAATGATTCGAAAAGGAAAATTTATAAATTTGGTTTTCTCAATGGAAATATATTTACTTGTTTTTTTGTTTGTCGATCAGATATCGTAATGCACCCGTTGACCATAATGCCCAAAGAATGAGGACAGGTTGGAAAAATAGACGGATCAGTCTTTTCTCATCGGTATCGAGACCAAAGGCACTGATCCCATTTGTATACTGGGAAATATTCCCTGGGAAGATTAAAACGAAAAAGATTGCAAGTAGGATCCCCACTTTAATCCTCTCTTTCGCCCAAAAAAGTAAAGACAGTCCAAATGTGATTTCCACCACTCCTGAAGACAATACAACAAAATCCATAAACATTGGATCTTGGGGTAACCAGCGCGGAACCTGGGCTAAAAATTCTTGCCGTTGGAAGGTAAGGTGGCCTACACCAGCAAGTGTCATAAAAAGTCCGAGTACAGTTCGTAAGATATTTTGTAATAGATTTGTTTGCATCATTTTCCTCGGTGATTTAGACGTAAATTCGATGTTAAATGAATTTGATTTTCTTAAAAATAGTTACCTTAAGAATTGGATGGAAAGTAAAGTTACATCGTCTTCAAAGAGTTCAGAGTTTTGATGGGAAATCGCTGATTGTAACAAAGATTTGAGTGAATTGTCGCGTTTCCAAAGAGATTCATCCTTTAACCATTCAACAAATCCCTTTTCTCGGAACATCGAATTGTCTTTTGAACGAACGTCAAAAATACCATCTGAGAATAAAAAGAGTTTATCTCCCACTTCATATGGTAGTTCGAAATTGGTTCCCTCCCATTCAGGAAGAATGGAAAGAGGTTTCCCTTTTCCTAAGAGAGCAGTGATATGATTTTGATTGCCGAAATAAATGTCTTCGTGACCTGCTTTCGACCAAATGAATTTTTTTTCATGGGGATCAATGACAACGGCAACTGCAGTGATGAATAATCCTGCCGTATTTCCATATAGATTTGAGTTCATTTGGGTCAAACATTCGGCAGGATTTTCTTTGTTGTTAATGGGAAGTTGTAAGCTAAAGTGTAATAAGGTGGAGATCATTCCTGCAGAGAAACCATGCCCTGATACATCTGCTAATAGAACAAAAGTTTTCCCATTTTCCAATGTTTGGATGCAATAATAATCACCTGCAATTCCATCACTTGGCAAAAATTCTAATTTAACATCGATTTGATTTTTATTAAAATTTGGTTCAGGCAATAGTCTTTTTTGGATTTTGATTCCACGCGCTAATTCATTTTGTAAATAAAATTCTTTTTGTTTCAATCGTAATGCATTTCGAATCACACTCAATAATTCTGATTCTAAAAAAGGTTTTGAAAGGTATAAGTCAGCACCTTCACTGTGTAATTCCTTTCTCGTGGTTACATCCGCTTTGGCTGTTAACAAGATGACAGGTAAGGAATGGAATAGTTCTTTTTTTCTAATTTCTTTGATCAAATCAAGACCACTGAGTTTTGGCATCATCAGATCAGTGATGACTAAGTCTGGATTCTCAGAGTAAATCGTTCTTAAACCTTCTTCTCCATCTTTTGCAACGAGGACATGGTAACCGGCCCTCGTGAGAATTGATCCTAAGTAAGATCGAAGGTCTGGGTTGTCTTCTACAACTAGAAGTTTTACAAAATGTTTGTAAGGTGGTTTTTCTACATTTACGATAAGTGTTTTTGCCTCTTCAGGAATGTATTCATGTTGGAAAAGGTGTGATTGTTTTTCTTTCCAACTTGAGATATCTGTTGTCTTTACATTCTTTAAAATGGGTAATGAAAAATAAAAATGAGAACCTTTTCCTATTTCACTTTCAACTCCAACTTTACCTCCATGTAATTCCACTAACTCTTTCACAAGTGCTAAACCAAGACCTGTACCTTCTTGTTCTCTTGTGAGGGAAGCTTCGCTGATTCCAAAACGAGAAAATAGGCGTTTCATTTGATTTTCATTCATGCCAACTCCTGTGTCGTAGACTGAGACAATCACCTCCCCATCCTTTTCCTTTGTTTGTAATTTGATGTTACCACCTGATTCGGTAAATTTGATGGCATTGGATAAATAATTGAAAATACATTTATCCAATTGTTCTGGATCAGCAGCAACAATGGAATCATTCTCTTCTAAAACGAGTTCAAATTGAATGTTTTTTCTTTTGACGTAGGCATTAAAATTTTCTGATACCAACGATAAAAATTCACCTAGAAGGATGGGTGATGTTTTGATTTCCATTTTGCCTGATGTAATTTTTTGAAGGTCAAGTAGTTGGTTTACGAGTCGAGTTAATCTTCTACCTTGGTTGGCTATGATTTTGACCTCCTGTGGATTTAATCCTTCCTCACGAGTTAATGCGGATTCAGAAGGCCCTGAAATTAACGTGAGAGGTGTTCTCAATTCATGTGAGATGTTTTGGAAAAAAGCAGTTTGTGCTTTATTTTCTCTCTCTAACGAGTCTTCGGCGATATTGGCAGCTAACGTAAAATAATATGCAAATCCTGCATGGAATAAAGTGGAAAAGACAATATTGGATACATTGATGAGTGTGAGAAAATTTGTACTCCATACATAAATGGGAGGATAATTCATCGAATAATAATAAGTAGATGCGAATAAGAGGCACCCAATCACAATGCTTCCAAATTTAAGAAAATTTTTTCCAGGAGGCAAAAGGAAAATTCCCGTTGCAAATAACATCATGTAGTATTGGTATCCTGCCCCCCATCCAAAAAAATAAGTCGCTGTTAGTGCATGTAAAAACACTTCAGAAAAACATAAATACAAGGAAGTAAATAGATATTTTTTTCGATTGATCCAAATTGTAAATGCAAACCAGAATACACTTCCAATGTTGAAGATTGCCATCTCATAAGCACCGACGAACCAGAAAAAAAAGACAAAGGTAAAATGGATAAGACCTGCTAAAACATAAATTGAGTTAGTCGCGACGTAGTATCGTTGGTACCGCAATTCGACTCCCACTGGCGCTTGGAATAGTGAGCGAACAAAGGTTAAAATCTGGATCATGTTGGAAAAAATGAATCAGATTGAGTGCGGAAAGTCAAGAATTCCATATGATCATTTAAGAGAAATGAGAGAATGAAAGGATTTCTTTCATAGAACATCAGAAGATTCGGTTCATAGAAATCATGTTGTGTTTAAGAACCAAAACAGGGAACTAGTCAGCTGTCTTCATTGGTTGGATCCAAGAATTTAAGTGGGTTCCGAAATTTAGGTTTTGTATCTTAAAAAAGACAAGGAACCATTTCAGAGGACTTGTAGTGAACGGGAAAAGCCAGTCACAAATCCAAACTTGCGGGGAATAGGATCTTGTAGAAACTGCATGCGAATCTGTACGAAAGATTTCGATCTAATTATTTTTTGCTCAAAGTATAAATAGTACTCGTTGCCAAAACTTGAAAATTTTAGTCGTAGTATAGGATATGCAAACGAGACTCAAAATATACTTCCTCCTTAGTTTTTTAGCGTTCGGGATATTATGTTCCCTTGGCACTTTTTTATCACTGCATCTGATGCAGAATTTTGAGGATCAATTGTTAATCCAAATTGGATTTACGCTTGTTATCATTACACCTGTTAGTTTTGGTATAGGGATTGTTTTTGGAAATTGGATTACTTCCATCTTTATGAAACTGGAATCTGCTTTTAAGGAAGTTGGTTTGGGGAATTTAGGAATCCAGATTCAGTATCATAAAAATGATATCTTTAAAGATTTTTATCATAGTTTTCATCGTATGATTTTGGCACAAAGTGAGCTGATCCAACACATTAAAACTTCTGCATCTACTCTTTCGAATGAATCAGTTGAAATGAAAAAAATCACGAGTGAGTTTGCATTAAATTTACAATCCCAGTCGGCTGCAACAGAAGAGGTTTCAGCTTCCATTGAGGAAATTTCTGGTGTGGCAACATCCATTTCCAATATTGCAAATGAAAACAAAGATAGTATGTCGGATCTGAAAGAGAAAGTTGAATCATTGTCTACAGCCATTGATGAAACAGCAGACACAGTAAATGAAACTTTGACTTCTATCCAAGTCATCATCGAAAAAGCAGAATCGGGAAAAACATCATTAAAGCTTATGAATGATGCAATGGAAAATTTAACATCCAGTTCTACTGAAATTTCTCGTACAGTAGATATCATCAATAAAATTAGTGAACAAGTGAATATGTTGGCATTAAATGCTTCCATAGAAGCAGCAAGAGCAGGAGATGCGGGAAGGGGATTTGCTGTTGTTGCTGATGAAGTTTCTAAATTAGCAGAAAGAACAGCAAGTGCAGTAAAGAGTATCGATCTTCTCATTAAAAAAAATCAAAAGGATGTTGAGTTAGGTAGGGAAAGGATAGAATCTACTACTTCCGAAATCCAATCCATCATTGGTACCATTGATGTCATTTCAAGTCATATAGAAGAAGTAAAGAATGCAATTATATCGCAAAAGAATGTTGAAGGTAAACTTTTTAATTTAGCTCAATTTGTTAAAGAAAGATCAGATGAAATTAAAAATGCTGTCAATGAACATAAAACGGCAACAAACGAAGTAATGGTGTCTGTATCTTCCATCAGTGAGATTTCATTTAAAAATTCAGAACAAAGTGAATTTTTGGCAGATAACCTCAATCAATTCGGCAATGCCACAGAGAAATTGATTTCCATGGTGAATCTTTTCAAAACCAATGCCACTGTTTCCCATCAGAATGATTTTTTTAGGGATCCAAAAACTCATAGGATTGAATATTCATCTGAAATTGGAGACATTTACTATGTTCCCAATCATCATTTAATCGAAGTTGTGTGGAAACCAGATTACAGTGATGAAGGATACAAATCCATTCTCTTAAAAGCTTTGGAAATCATTGATAAATGGAAAATTTCAAAGTGGTTGGCCGATACAAGGCAAATCGGTTTGGTTTCAAAATCGGGACAAGATTGGGTTAACCTTGAATGGTTTCCAAAAGCAAGTAATTCAACACTTCGTAAAATGGCTGTTGTTTTACCAGAATCAGCACTATCTGCCATTTCCATTGAAGATACCACATTAAAAACTGGACTAGTGGAAATGAAGTCGGTTCCCAATATGGAAGCAGCTTGGAAATGGTTGGCATAGTATAAAAGAGTAAAGAATCTGTGGATGGGAAGTGATCACAATTGACTTTCCATTCGTCTACATACTATGGATTCATTTACAATTTTGAATCAGATACAACTCATATCATGTGCGATGATGGTCGCTGTCATCTGGATCATTCAAATCCTTCATTACCCAACTTTTTTTTATATAAACGAATCAGATTTTTCTAAATTCCATGAGTTTCATTCTTCTCGAATCACTTTGATTGTAGCTCCTTTGATGTTACTTGAACTTGTGAGTGCAAGTTTCCTTTGGTATTTAGATATGAATTCGATTTTTTACCGACTTAATTTGGTTCTCGTAATTTTTGTATGGTTTGTTACTTTTTTTGTGAGTGTCCCCATTCATAATCAATTGTTAAAGGGAAAAGATTTGAATCAAATCAAACGGTTGGTTTTTACAAATTGGATTCGCACAGGGGTTTGGACCTTTCGATTCGGATTGTGCTTTTTTTTATCTCAAGTTTGATTTTACAATTTTTAGGATCGTGTGGAAATTGAGTCAAAAGAGGTTTCCTTCTGATGAAACAAATCCAAACGGTCCTACGATTTTTTCCGTTCTTTTTTTTAATTTTGTTTTATACTCACTGTCATGTGAGTTCACATGCATACAAAAACTATCCAATCATTTCCTCTAATCAAACATTCACACTTCCCATCAATCCAAAGACATATGTCGATTTCCAAACCATCAAAGCAGCCGATTGGGAAGTGCCACTTGCGGGTTTATTGGATTTAGAGGATCCAAAATCCAAACTTGCCAATCTAAAGGACAGACTAGAACCAATATCAATTTATTTTTATTTGATCAAACACCCAAAAGGGGGAACCTTTATGATCGATTCCGGGATCGGGGAAAGTTTTACAAAAGGAAAAGACCAAGTTCCAGTCAGTTCCCTTGTTGCCTCTCAAATGAATTTTGATAAATTAAAGATCTATGAAACTACAAAAAGTTATTTAGAAAAAAATAAAATCCAATTGAAAGGAGTCTTTTTTACACACTTACACCTTGATCATGTGATGGGTGCTAGTGAGTTAGACCGAAACATTCCATTTTATGTTGGACCAGGTGAGATGGACCATTCACAATTCATCAATGCTTTTGTACAAGGGTCTACCAATCGTTTGTTAGGTGAAAATCCAAATTTATTACAACTTGATTTTGCTGATGTCAATTCTAGCACTTTCGTTTTTGATTTTTTCGGTGATCAAAGTTTTTTTATCATCTCTGTTCCAGGGCATACACGAGGAAGTTTAGCATTCTTTATCCCTTCCAAGGATGGTGGTCATTTGGTTTTAGGTGACACTTGTCACACACGTTTTGGTTGGTTAGAAAATGTAATTCCTGGAACCTTTACGACTGACCCAAAATTGAATCGTCTGAGTTTGGATACTTTGAAGGGTATTGCAACGTATCAAAAAACCAAATACATTTACCCAGGCCACCAAGAGAGGATCATTTCCAAAGAATCAAAATAAACGATTGATTCTTTTTAAAAACAATCAATACTCTACGCTTCCATTGCCCGAGGTGATTTGATGAACCAAAAAAGAAATCTATTTTTGCTAATTTGTCTTTCCTTTTCGTCATTGTTTGCTGTTGATCAGGTGACTTGGAACCAAGCAGACAAGTTTTTGAAAAAACAAGATTACCTCTCTGCATTCAAACTATCGGAAGGGATTATCCAAGCGGATCCAAAAGATAGTTTTGGTTGGTGGCTTCGATTGGCTTCTTCTTCTCAATTGGCGAGTAAAAAAGGGAAATGGCCAGATGAATGTGTGAAGAGTGCAAACCAACATATTATACTCGTTCCTGAAGAAGAACCATCTAGTTTGACAACAGCAATCTGGTGTCTCAATCATGATTCTCGTTATTCTGAAATGGTATCCCTCATCCCTAAGGTCATTCCGAAAGCAAGAGAAAAAATTGGGGATGACAACTATGGGTCTCTAATCAATGTTTTAACGATCGCATATTTAAAGTTAAATGAAAGAGAGAAGGCCAGGGAATTTTTATACTCTGGTCTTTCTTTGTTATCTGGAAAAGATGCAGCAATGAACACTGGTTATAATGTCGGTGAACTTTTTATCGATTCAGAAATCACAATGGAAGAAAGGGAAAAGTGGCATGAATTATTTCAGAATAATCTGTTCAAAGATAAATTGTCTAACCCACTCGTTCCTGCAATCGCTTGGAATACTTCCTTACTCACTGATGAATATGTAAAAAAAGGGAAATACAATTACGCATTTGATACCATATCTTTGTTATACCCAGATATGGATGTACACGTAACCTCATATTGGAATTTTTTACGAGACCAACTTCTCATCAAATACAAGGCGTTACAGTTTAGAACAAAAAAGTTAAAAGAAGAACCTCGCCGGAATCTAAAAATGATATTTTTGGTTGTCCCTCGCACACGATTCAAAGATCCATTACCTAATCAATTAAGTTCCTTTGGAAATATGGATGCAGATTTAACGGAAAAGGATTTTTCCGATTTATTGTTAAGTTTTATTTACTTTCGAGACTCCTTTGAAGAGGTATCAAAGGGAATCCATTGGGATTATGAAGTGATCCGTACCAATTCAGAAATCACTTCTACAAATTTTAGAGATGAATCCTTTCGTTTTGTGATGCAACCTTCGCTCGAATCCATCCAACCAGCATTATCAAAGGATATACTCGACCAGATCAAATCAAGTGATGGAGTGATTGTCGTTTGGCCAGGTGTCAAACAACCAAATCGAGTACTCATAACCAATGGAGGTGGGACTGAATGGAATTATGGCACTGATGCAGATCCAGAAGTGAGACTGACCATCCTTTCGGATTCCAATAAAAGTATCGCAAGTGGAAATCATGCCAACCATCCCATTTTCATTTACCATGAATTATTCCATGTTTTGGAATGGGCATACCACAAATCCAACTTCCCTAAAAAAGACCATCCATACCAAAGGAAAAAAGAGTGGCCTCGCGATTACCAAGGAAATACAGAGTGGGACTTTTACTCGGAAACATTTAACAAACGTATGATGGTAGAAGACCAAATGGATCGATTGTATTGGATAGGAAGAAAAGAAGGGTTTTACGGAATCAAAGTCAAAGAAGAAAAAAAATAACACAAACGGTTAACTTTTTTTCAGCCTTTCCTTTCAATCAATATGTAAAGTTAGATGGTTCCATCTAACTTTGCTTCTTTTAGAATGGAATGGATATGGTGGTTTAATAATTTTTGGAATTCCGGATTTTCGAGGAAAAAAGGCCAAAGGGGTAAAAATATCCATCCATTGTACACTTTAAATTTTGATTCTCGTTTGTAATTATTTGCTTTTCCCGTTTCTTGATCACGAATGCTCACTTCTGTTGTGATCGTTTCATAAGTGATACTTGGTAAGATTCCAAACGAAAGTCCCGAGATCCAAACACCAATTCCTTCTTCAGGTTTTCTCGTTAGAAACACTAAAGCATAAACATCATCATCCTTGTATCCAACTTTGACAGATTTGAAATAACCAGCTGTTTCAAATGCTGTTTGTAGCAGTTTTCCTTGATTGATAACACTACTTGGATGATCAAATGTAGATGGGTTGAAAATGGTAATGGATTTTTGGGACGGATTTTGTTTTAAGGATAGGAGGAATTTAGTATCTACTTCTGATAAATTTTCAGCAAACGTCATACAGTTGTTTGTGCATAACAAACATAAAATGTAAAAAAAGAATCCGACTCTAGAACACATCGCCAAAGAATGAATTCTTCCCGCCTAATATCAAGTTATTTTTTCTTGACACCTCTAATTTACAAAACATTGTAATCTACCATGGCTTTTCACCGTATCACTTCAGTTCTTATTCTTTTTTTCACTTATGTATTTATTTCTGCAGGGTGTAAAGCAACAACAGAACGAGTGTTTGATCCTAGTGATTCTAAATCCGAGACAAAAAACACTCTTGTTGGTTTTTTATTATTGGATGAGACCGAACAAAAGGATTTTTCGATTGCGGTTAGTTACGTTAGCTTACAACCGTTATCAGGGGAAAATGTAAAAATAGACGAGATTGTAGAACTAAATCCATCTCTTGATATATACAGAGGTTCTTATATTAAAACTTCTTTTTATTATTTTGAAGAAGAAAAAGAATCTTATGTTTCATTTTCCAATCATCCTAAAAAATCAATTTTTAACCCAAACAAGTTGGATGGCGACAAGGAGTATTTAATTAGGGAACTGAATTGGACAAGGAGTTGTGGAAATAAATGTAGAATCAGTATGAATTCAAGGCTAAACCCTTTCAAAAGTGTGAATACATTAAAAATCAAAGGGAAACCGGGAGAGATCGTTTTCCTTGGTATTTATACGATCAAAACGAATCAAATTCCTGGTACTTCGAGTTTTACCATAGAGTTCAACCGAATTTCGGACGACTCAGAGTTTTACCATAGGCGGATTGATCCTCTTCAGGAAAAAATAATTTTTGATCCTCAATTTGGCAAAAATCAAAAATCGGCAGAAATTCAATTTCTGAAATCCATTTTGGAAATGCAAAAATCTGGGTTTTGGTATGAAAAGGCAAAAGAAAAATTAAATACCCTCATAAGATAAGTTTACAAAACGTTTTTCCAGATACAAAATGTCTAACTTAGACAGCTGTGTTTGGAGAAACTTCTTTGCCAACAATCCTCATATCCTTATCAATCGTAGTGGTATTTTCTATTTCTTTTTTCCA
The DNA here is from genome assembly GCF_002812085.1 of Leptospira levettii. Lineage (NCBI taxonomy): Bacteria > Pseudomonadati > Spirochaetota > Leptospiria > Leptospirales > Leptospiraceae > Leptospira > Leptospira levettii. The sequence goes on along the minus strand of NZ_NPDM01000008.1, from coordinate 111,763 downwards.
ATGTAAGGCATTTGGAAAAGACCCAGAAGGTTCCCATAAAGAATTGATTCAAAAATCAACCCATTACGATCATTCACGCGAACAGTTCGTAAACCGAAGACCAGATGTACTGGAAAAAATGAGAGAAGGTCAAAACTTCTTTTCTCTTTTCGTTAAGTTTATGTTTGGTGGTGACAAATACCAGAAACCTTCCGTAAAATTACCGGAAGAAAAACCAAACTTTCAGGAATTTTTAAAACCTGACGAAAGTATCAAATTTATTTGGTTTGGGCATTCTACATTCCTTGTGAACATTGAAGGAACCATTTTACTCTTTGATCCTGTTTTTTCAGGGTCAGCAGCTCCCTTTGCTTTTATGGTCAAACGATTCCAAGATGCTGTTGTGAAATTAGAAGAATTGCCAAAAATCGATTATATCATTATCTCACATGACCATTACGATCATTTGGATATGGAAACTATCGATTTTTTTAAAGCCAAATATACTCGTTTTCTCACTCCGCTGGGTGTGACTTCGCATCTAAAAGAATGGGGGATTCCTGAAGATCGGCTCACAGAACTCGATTGGTGGGAAAAGTTTACCATTGGAAAAATTCAAATTGTTTGTACACCTGCTCAACATTTTTCAGGACGGAGGGGTATGAATGGGAACCAAACTCTTTGGTCTTCTTGGACAGTGATAGGTGAAAAGGAACGATTTTATTTTAGTGGGGATTCCGGTTACGATATCCATTTCAAACAAATTGGTGATACATATGGTCCCTTTGATTTAACTTTCATCGAAAATGGACAATACAATCCTATGTGGGAAGCGGTTCATGTTTTGCCAGAACAAACCGCAAAAGCTCATTTGGATTTAAAAGGCAAACGATTGGTGCCTGTCCATTGGGGAATGTTTAATTTATCCCTTCATAGTTGGTATGAACCAGCTGAAAACATTGAAAGAGAATCAAAAAAATATAACATTGATTTGATGACTCCAAAATTTGGGCAGTTGGTAAAACTAAAGGAACCAAATCTATTGGAACGTTGGTGGAAAAAATACATAGAAACCGATTGAGTTTCTTTGTCCAACAATCCAAAAGAGAGTAGGATTGTTGGATTTCTTTCTCAATTAAGAAATGTTAGTTGTAAGGGAAACTGGATTCAATCACTAATTTGATTCAACATAATGTTTGAAATTATTTAAGATCGATTGCCATCCATCTTTTTGCATCTCCACTGGATTTTCATTCTCTGCATCAAAAACAACAATCACTTCCGTATTGGGAGATTTGTCTAAAAATTGCACCTTAACCTTTCGACCGTCAGGCATTGTGTAAGACAATGATTGAAATTCTTTCACTTCATCGAATATTGCTTCAAAATCGAATCCAAAACTTCCATCTTTTGCTTCCATTCTTGCAAAATACTTTCCACCTGCAACTAAATCCACTTTTGCAGCGGGACAATGCCAAGAGGGATCTGCAAAATTCCAAGATGTGATGTGAGATGGGTTTGTATAGTATTCCCAAACTTTTTTTCGTTCGGAAGTGATGAGCGCGTTAATCGTAATTTCTGTAGGCATAAGGGAAAATGGATTCAGTTTGTAACCCTTGAGTCAATGATATTTTCCCATCTTTTTTAAAACCATTTCATAGAAAGATTTACCCCAATCCATTACAAGGTGGTACAACAAATGGGAAAAAAAATCTATAACTATCGTTATGCAAAAATTCTTGTGATGACTTCATTCGTTCTCGTATTGTTTGGTTGTTCCGACAATTCGAATTCAAATTTTTCAAATTGGATGGAGGGAATCCTTCTTACGGTCAAAGTGCCACAAGTCGAAACATCGAATGAACCAAATGAGCCAACATTAGGGAATGAATTTGAGATCCACTCCTTCACTCCAAACGTACTTTTGGAAAATTCTAACTTTGTGATCACAGGTAAGAATCTCCTCTTGTTATCTCCGAAAACATTGTGGGGAGAAGTTGGTGATAAGTATCTTTCCTTTATAAGCACTACTGATCAAGAAATTAAAGGGCAAGTGAAAGTATGTCCGAGTCCCATGATCGAAGTTCAAATTGTCAGTCCATCGAACGGAAAAGAAAAACGCCTTTTGCCATGTCTTGGATCCTTTTATTATTCATTCCGTTCTTACTTTTTGGAAACCAACCAGGCGATTTCAAATTTTGAACCAAGGGCTTTGAATCCTTCCTTACAAGGATTAGTGAATTTAGGTGAGATTGTGTTTGGAATTGAACCCCAACTTCCGAGTGGCATTTTTTTCGATTCCAATACAGGTATAGTTACGGGAATCCCAACAACTTCTTCCAATCAAATGTTTCAATCCTTTCAAGTGACTGCTTCTTTAAAATCGAATCCAGAACTTAAAATCCATTCCGAGTTCAAACTCATTGTCCTAACGAGTGAAGAAAAAAATAACCGAACGTGTCGTGAGATCACAGCTACCTCAACTTGTAACGGACCATCACCTCATGTTTGTTCCAATAGTAGTAAATGTTTTATGAGTAAACTAGCTTGTATCTCAGATATTGAGTGTGGCCTTTAAAAAAAGGAAAACCTCTATTTACAAATCGAAACCTATCTGAAAAGATGTGAAAGTCAGGTGGTCACCTTTGAAATATTCACATCTATTTTTTGTTAGTTTTTTAACTCTTGTTTTCCCTCTCCTTGCCATTGATGAAAGTAGAGAACCAAATGTTCAATATACACTCCAAATCAATGGAAAGGATTATGATCTCATCGCTGATATTCCTAAAAAAATAAACGGAAATTTCCAAAACTTAAATCTATTGTTAAAAGCAGGTAAATGGAAAGAGTTCGCATATGGTGGAATTCAGTTTTCCTATTTAGCTTCCTTTACTTGGGAAGCTGACATCCAATCCGATAGTGATAAAAGTTGGGTTTTGTCTGGTAATGATTTTAAAATCATGTATTTTGTTTTGTCTGAAGCGATTACAATCGAAGATTATACAAATGCTTTTGCAGATCGAATGGGAAAAGAGAATACCCAAATCTTTGATGTAGAAGATCGTTTTGGAAATGCTACATACACTGGTAAAAAATTATTTGTAAAGATTTCTGGTGTGGACCTTGTTTATGAAATTTATCTTATCCCTACAAAGGAAGGCACAAGGATCTTAACATTACAGGATGCACCCGAAAGTACGGACAAGTCAAGCCCGGAAAAAATCCAAATGATGGAACAAATTCGAAAACAGTTTACCATTCTCAAATAATAAAGAACCAACTTCGTATTTTTTTACCTATTTGTTTCGACAAGTAGGTAAAGTATGCGTAAGTTTTGTTTTTTCCATTTCTGTATGGTGTTGTTTGTTTTCCAATGTTCCTCACAAGAAGACAAAGGACTCATTCCTGGCACCAGAATCACTGGTGATCCACTCGGTGATGTTTTGGTATTTCTAGCATTATCGAATCCACCATGCCAATTTTTAACAAGTGAAAATGCTGGAGTAACATTTGTTTTACGAGAAGGGCAAACATCTATATGTAGTGCACAACTTGTGAATGGTTCACTTCAGGTAGAAAAATCGGGAAAATACCAGGTCCAATCATTTGCGGGTAAACAGACTTTATCTTCTTCCAGATGTAATTCCCTTTCTTTTGATTTCCATGTAAAATTGAGGGAGGGAAGTACCGATTTATTTTCCTCTCAGAATCCCACTCCAAGTGAAATCAGTCTCGAGATGGGAAAACAATACCAAATATTGGCTTCTGGGCTTGTAAATCCCGATTTGTACCAGTGCCAAGGACGTCCCGTTTCCTCATCGGTCACTGCTTACCGTATCCAATTCCAAAAACTTTAATTTGATTCGGTTTCCCCTCTTTCCAAATCCATAACTAAAAAATTGAGTTTCGAAAAACTGATTTAGGTAGTATCCGCAAATGCGGATAACTACCATCGCTTTCCCTCCGTTAGGAGGTTATACTTTCCATATGAGGTGGCTCTTCTTTCTTATAATAGGTTTCCATTCTTGTACCAGTTTTGACCGTATGGTATTTTTAGGCATCGTGGATGATTCGATCAGAGAAAAGAGAAACGAATACATTCGCCGGCAAGTAACATTAGGCGCCAGTTCGGAATGTTTGGTCCTACCGAGTGGATCGATTCCTTTTTCTAGAATGGAACCTTGTCCGATTGGTGATTTCAGAAGTGTCGATTATGACCGAATGATCAAAGTAGAAGGTCGTATCCATGTATGGTATGTTCCAAGTTATTTATTGGAAGGACATTCCAATTTAGAGTTTTACCAAGACGTCACACTAGGACGAGGCCCATTTCATAACCGATCGTTAAAGGAGAATATCCTCCGACAATCCATGTCTCAAAGCCAATATCAAAATCGAAAGATTCCGACCTTACAATATTCGAAATGAAAGAGGGGTTCATACAAATGACTCAATATTGGATTCTGTTTTTCATCTTTGTTTTTTGTTTCGATTGTTCGGGGCGGCAGAAGAACCAGGAATATATCACTTTGGATGAACCTGCTATCCCCATCAAATCAAATGGTGGAGGGTTTGCAAAGAAGTATGGTTATCAATCAGAATGTTTGGTTTTGATGGAAGGGCCTGTACCCAGTCGATTGGAACCTTGTGTGATTGGTGATGTTCGGTCTGCATCTATGATGTATAAAGAAACGGAAGTGACCGTTTCGGGTGAAACTGCTCAATTTGAATGGCAAATGACAGGCATGGTGTATTCACCATTTGTGAACGAAACCTATTACCAAAATGCGATTTTATACCGAGGTTCCTTTTTTCGAAAATCAGACATTCAATATGATAGACGATCTCCATATCCGACCATTGTTCCTTATTTGACAAGGCCTTCCTATCATTACCCAAGGCATGGGTATTACCGGTATGGTAGATAAGGATTTACGATTGACGTTACTCAATCATCCATCCAAACTTCTATTAGGAGATAGGTTCTTCTCATTCTATCATTTCTCTCATGAAACATTTTTTCTTTATACTTCTCGGTCTTAGTTCACTTTCCTATCCCCTGGTCGCAAAAGAGTCAAAAACTCTTTCGATTGGATTTGGTTCTTGTTTGCACCAAGAAAAAGAAAGTCCTATTTTAAAAATCATCCAATCAGAAAAAATGAATTATTTCATCATGTTAGGTGATAACATTTATGCGGACCAATTGTTTGCAAATGATAAAATTCCTGCTTATGAAAAACAATTCAAACGACCAGAATGGAAGTTGATCCAAAAAGACACCAAACTACTGTTTACTTGGGATGACCATGATTACGGGATCAATGATAGTGGTGGCGAATATGTAGACAAAGTAAATTCCAGAAATATATTTTTAAAATACATCTCACCTATGATGCCAAAACAAATTTCATTTGGCACAGAAAATAAAGAAGGAATCTTCTACTCCTATTGGATTCCATTTCAGGGAAAAAAAATCCATATCATCATTCCCGATACACGTTACTTTCGTTCTCCTTTAGAAAAGAGTTTTTATTCTTATTTGACTGGGAAAAGCCAATACAGTCCTTCTTCCGATACAACTCGGACCATTTTGGGACAAGAGCAGTGGGAATGGCTTACAAAAGAACTGGCAAAACCATCCGACTTACTCATTTTTGTTTCTAGCATCCAAGTTTTACCAACAGAACAACCATTTGAAAAATGGAATAATTTTCCACATGAAAGAGAAAGGTTATTACTCGCTCTTCAAAATGCGAATACTAAAGGATTGTTACTTGTATCTGGAGATAGGCATATTGCCGAAATCCACGAATATAAAATCCCGGACAAATCTTCTTTGATTGAAATTACATCTAGTTCTCTCAATTTGCCCCTTCCATTTTTACCTTTAGAATATGATTCCGAATTGAAGATTGGGAATACATACAAAAATGAAAATTATGGATTCATTCAAATCTCTTTGCAAGATGGTTTGTTACGCTGGTCGACATCCATCAAAGATTTAAATGGAAAATCTGTTTTAGAGGTTCATTCCAATATGCCAGCGAACCAGTTAGAAAAAAAATAGAAAATGGAGTCATCATTTTGAAACCGAAAGATAAAATTTTAGAAAGTTCATTTGCTTTGTTCCGCGAGAAAGGATTCCAAGCTACAGGCATTGCAGAAATATTAGAAAAGGCTGGTGCTTATAAAAAAACTCTATATGATCATTTTCGATCAAAGGATGACATTGGATTTGAATACTTAAACTATTTGTCCGAACAACAAAGGATAGTGATGTTAAAAGTGTTAGGGAAAGCAAACGATCTTTCTGACTTCATTGATAAATGGGTGAATTTCATTGTTCGTAACCAAAGGAATACCTCCAGAAAAGATTGTCCAATTGCATTGTTTTCAGGTGAAATTTCCCACCTGAACCAATTTGATTCGTATCGGAATCGCGCCATACAACATGTGTTAGAAACTGTAGAAATTTGTATCCTGAAGTTCGAGCCGAGTTTACGCCCCGATCTTGTAAAATCCTTGAGTTATGAACTATATATGAGTTATTTAGGTGGATTACGTTTGTATGCACTTACCAAAGATCGTAAGGTAATTGAAAGGATGAAATCACAAATGATCCATTCTGCTCAAAGGTTAATCAAAGTTTAGTTATTTATGACCAACTTCCACTCGCACCACCACCACCTGACCTTCCTCCTCCGCCAGAGTAGGAGCTACTAGAGGAACGGTAACTGGAACCTGATCCAGAACTTGAGGTAGAACCAGAACCAGAACCAGAACTTGTAAAAAAGTCCCGAGTATAGGTACTGACTGTCTTTGACCAACCGAGTTTTCGAAAGATAAAAATGAAGATCGAAGTGAAAATGGCTGAACCGATCATTGATGACAGTGCATATAGGTTAGGTGAGTCTGGTAACATGTATAACTTCATTCGTATGATGACTCCGATCACATAAAATAGTCCATAAAAGAAGATCATTCCTTCACCCGAAGCCAAACCAACCCATAAGAAAAAAATCATCAACATGAAGAACAATTGAAATAGAAAATGTGGTTCCTTAATGATTACTTTTGAAGTGGAAGTCGCGGTTGATGTGTTCGATGAATTTTCGTAATTAAAATCCTTTTGGTAACGAAGTGAATTGAGATAATGATCAATTCCTTCCGCACTTCGAATGCAGATCCAATCAATGTCTGCTACCTTTAGTTCGGATTGTATCGCATTTGTAATCGATTCTTCCAATTTTGGATTTTCAATCGAGTAATGAGATGATCCATTGATTGACTCAATCATAGAATTTTGATCGGTATAAACCAAGAATTTTTTGTGATTTAAGGAAAAGAGTAAGGTGATCCCAGGTGACTTTCCAAAAGCCAATTGGTGGTATTTTTTCCCTTCTTCCTTTAAATCACTTTTTGTATCTAAGAAAAGAATTTGAATTCCAATTTTGTATTCTGTTTCTAACTTTCGAATGGTTTCACCTGCCCTGTCATAAGAGAATCGTTCTAATGAATCAAAAGGATCGTAGATTCCTGTGCCTTTTTCGATTTCGATTTTTTTCTCATGACGGATATGATCTAACAGATCTAAAAATGCGCGGTATGTATAATTTGTAAAATCTCCTGTTCTCTTTTCATTGTATCGATTGTGAAAGATACTCCTGATTTTGTTTTGGCTAAGAGACCAGTAAAAATCTGGGCTTGTTACGATTGTGCCTTTATATTCATTTTTAGGTGAAGTTACAAAAATTACAGAACTTACATTTGGAGAAGATTTTTGTCGTTGTAAGAGTAGGTGATTGGCTGCTCCTTCTAAAGCAAATTGGGATTCTAGTGGAAGTACACAAAATTTAAAATCAATCAATCGAATCGATTTTGTTTCCTTCAAGAGGTAAGGAATTGTATCCGAATGTAATTCTGAATTGGTATCACTAAATGGTTTTGGGCAAGATTCATTCGTCAACTTTGGTGATTGAATCCTGAGTTGTTCTAAAATAGCAGTGACACCAGAGATCATCGCCATAGAAGGATTTCCAGCTTTCATATTAGGGATGATGATTTCATCAATGATACGTTTTGCGATTAAATCAGTAAGGATTGATTCGAGACCATAACCAACTTCAATTCTTACCTTTTTATCATTGGGAGCAAGTAACAACAATATCCCATTGTCTTTCTCTTTTTGTCCGAGTTTCCATTGTTCAAAAACAGCAACTGCTTCTTTTTCAATTGTACTTTCATTCAAACTTTCTGCAATATATACCACAACTTGATTGGAAGTTATTTTTTCTTCTTCTAACAAGATGGTTTCTAGTTTTGATTTGATTTCCAATGGCAAATATCCGCTTGGATCAACCACTGGTCCCGTAAGTACTGGATAAGAACCGAAGGGTACCTTACATGAAAAAATACTAACTAACGTTAACGTTAAAATAAGTCTTTTCATTGTATCAAAACTTATTTTTCTTTGGGAACTTCTTGGATAAATAACCAGATGAAACCATCCTTTACTTTGCCAAGTCCCAGGTATAACCAATAGAAAGGATATCCAACGGGTCCTGGTTGGTATTCTTTTTGTACGACTGGTTCCCATTTTTGTCGAACATGGACTGTCACAGTCGAAAGTTGGACTGCTTGGGATAGATATTTTAATTTTCCTTCCCAACGTTCTATGGATTCAGATACTTTATTCAGTTCAGCTTCTACTTTTAAAGTTTCTTCCAAAGTTTTTGCCGTTTTTAAAATTTCTAATAACCGAGTCCGCATTTTTTGAGCATTTTCTAAACGGATCTCTGTATCTAAATAATCTTCTGTAACATCTTTAGCAGAAACATCTTCTGAATAGTTATGTGATTCTTTTTTTAAACTGCTGAGAAAGTTTTTTAGATTTTCCTGTGGGATTTTTAATTGAATGGTTCCTTGGGAACTATATTGGAGTGCATAACCTCCAAACGTTTCTGCCAATTTGATGATTTCTAATACTTTTGGTTCAATCTCCTTTGATTGTAAATTCACTACAACTGTATAGATCATCATTCTTTTCGGGGATTTGTTTTCTTGTGGTTTACCCTCCGATTTTGGAGATGAGGAAACACCAGGTGAAACTTTTGATTCTTCGTATTCATCTCCTGAATTACGCGAAGCATATTCTCGTTCGCTGCGACTAGTACTAGAACATTGGATGTGTAAAAGAAATAGGGAGAGAAGGATGGAAAAAGAAAAAAGGGAAATCGAGTTTGGTTTCATGGTTTGGTTGGATACTGAATCTAATCGAACCAGTATCCAACTTCAAACCTTTTTTAAGCACCGATTTGTGATTCTAAAAAGCGACCATACCCTCGTTCTTTTCCTAGTCCGGAGACGGGTTTCCCCCCATCCACCGCTAGTTTTCCATTAATGAAAACTTTTTTGATGGTATCATCATTACGACGAACCCATCGTTTAAAATCTTCCATAAACGGCATAGGTGCTTCAACATCCTTGGCCAATGACTCATCCAATTTGTTTGGATCAATTAGTACGAGGTCAGCTCGTTTTCCTTCTTTGATATAACCTGCATCAATTCCAAACCAATCACCAATTTCACCTGTCAGTCTGTGAACAGCACGTTCTATACTCATAAATGGTTTGTTTTCCAATTCGGCATCTCGTACTAGTTTTAACATTCGAAGCGGGAAGTTGTAATGTGCCATACCTCTCAGGTGTGCTCCTGCATCTGAAAATCCGATGAGAATATCTGGATAAGAAACTATTTTTTGAAGTGGTTCCTTTCTATGGTTTGCCATAACAGTATACCACCTAACTTTGTTTCCATGTTCTGCCACTAAATCCAAGAATGCTGTCACGGAGTGTACACCTCTTTCTTTTGCAACATCATCAATTGATTTTCCGATTAGAGATTTGTCCGGTGCATCTACGATTTTTGTTTCTCTAAAGTTTCTGTGAAACACTCGAGGTAAAAACCAATTTGTCCATTGTCTTTTGAACCAAGATCGATAATTTGGATCCTTCATTAGTGTTTTACGTTCCAATTCATCTTCAATGTGGTTTGCTTTTGCACCAGCTGCAAACTCTTCAAATACAACCACATCCATTCCATCTGCATATAGATCAAATGGTTCAGGAAGAGCTTGGAATCGAAAGTCCGATCGGAAAAGTTTATTCGTAATCCTTCCAATCACTCCTAATAATTTATACAAACCTGGATCAAATTTTACATCCATAAGAGAGATGATGGTAGTTTTTAATGGTTTTCTAAAAATACCAAATGCTTCCTTTAAAAACATCAAAACATTGATTTTAGTGGATACGTTTGGAACACCTTGGAATATTTTTCCACGTTTTCTTAGAGTTTTATTTAAAAACTCATACTCACTCCAGTTGGCAAAGGTTGAAGGAAGAGGTCTTGAGCGAAACCGGGAACCATCCATTTTATCCCAAACAAGTGTATTGATCGATAAACCCATAAAACCAGCATCCAATGCTTCTTCTAAGTGTTGGTTCATTTTCTCTAACTCTTGTTTGGTTGGTTTTTCTCCTTTTGTTAAAGATCTCTCTAATCCCATTACATGAGCACGGATTGCTGAGTGACCTGCAAAGGAAGTCACATTGGGCCCTAATGGAAGATCGTTTAAATGTTTTTTGTATTCAATGGCGGAGTTCCAATTTTTTTTACTCTCTAATATCGATAATACATTTTTTCTAGGGATTGCTTCTACACGGCTAAACATATCAGCAAGATCAGTCGGATCACCAACTGCCAAACTCAAAGAACAACTTCCAAGAGAGATCGTTGTAATTCCATGTCTCACTGATTCAGAAAGATCGGGAGCCATTTCAATTTCAGCATCATAATGAGTATGAAAATCGATAAAACCTGGAGTGAGCCATTGGCCTTTTGCATCAATGACTGTTTCTCCTGGTTTTGCACTCAATTCAGTTTTAGAAATCGTCTCCACAATTCCGTCTTTGATCCGCACATCTCCAATAAACGATGGGTTTGTGCTTCCATCAAAAATACGTGCTTGTTTGATAAGAGTTTCTGCCATGATACCTCCAGAAAAACCATTCGAAATTATGGCAGATTGACAAAGATTTGTCAACGATTCCTGATGAATTGCCTCAAGTTTCTCTGGACAAAACCCTTTACTGTTCACTGATAGGTGAGAATCGATCGGCTGAGTTCCACTAACTCTGTTTCGGTGATTTCTCGATTGTTCTCTTTGGAAGAAATTGACTTTGCAACTGAGAACAAATGGTGAATTTCTTCTTTTGAAACTTCGATCCCTTTTTGGCATAACAAAAATTCGATGGCTTTATGACCAGACTGGTTGGTGAATGAGATTGTTTCTTTGTCAAATCTACCTACAAATTCTGGTGAAAAGGTTCTATAAGCACCTTTGGATTGGTTCATAGTTTTGGTGACTCCGTCTTGATGGATGCCTGATCGATGTGAAAATATATCTTCACCGATGATGGGAGTTTTTTCTCCAATTGGAATTCCCGTTAATTCTGAAATTCGTTTTGCAGTTGGATAAATTCTATCAAACTGTATGTTCAAAGATTCACCATTTTGGTGTAAGGCAATCACTGTTTCATACAAATTGGTATTACCTGCTCTTTCACCAAGTCCATTCAATGCCACTTCAATTTGTTCTGCTCCGACATACACTGACTCAACCGATGTGGCAGTTGCCATACCCAAATCATTATGTGTATGAATGGAAATCATTGCTTTGTCTCCAATTGATTCCTTAATTTCCTTCACCATATTGACAAAAACCATCGGGCGATAACGTTCCACTGTATTTGGCAAGTTGATGATATTGGCACCAGCTTCAATCGCAGTCATAAATGCAAGTTTTGTGAATTCAAAGTTTTGGATGGCATCTCCAAAATGTTCCCCTGAAAACTGTATTTGGTGGTTTGGTCCAACAATCGAACGAGCAAAAGAAACAGAAGATTTGATTTTTTGAATCACTTCTTTTTCTGAGATCTTTAACACATGTTTAATGGAGAAGTCACTAACAGGATATACAATATGCATACGAGGTGAGTCTGCATGTTGTATGGCTTCCCACGTAACAGCGATTTCCTTTTCATTGGCTCTAGACAAAGCAGCAATTGGTTTGCCCTTTGGCGCTCGTTTAGACAAAACTTGACAGGTATAAAATTCGGATTCATTGGAAGAGGGAAATCCCACTTCTATGCCATCTACATTTAAACTGACAAGTAAGTCGAAAACTTCGATTTTTTCATTAAGTGTCCAAGGTCGTTTTAACGCTTGGTTTCCGTCCCGTAAGGTAACGTCTTGGATGTGAATGGTTTTTGGTTTCATGGTTCCTCCGTTTTCGCGATCTCACTACCGACCGGGGGAACAAATAAAAAAGCCCACTTCCCGGTTGGGAGTGGGCTTTGTCACATAGCACTCTCTCCCTCGAATTATAAAATTTCGAGGAGGAGGAGAAGCTGAATGTGTGCGAAAAATTTCATTGTTAACTTTTAGACGAACAGAGAACGGATTATCTGTCAACTTTTTTTAGCAATTTTCCTATCGAAACAAAACTAAGCAAAGAACCAAAACCAATGGGGACAAGAAGGGTAAAGGAAAGTTTCCAAACCAAACCCACACCTACAGTCGTGAGGATACTAGATAGGAATAAAAAAGAAAAGAGAGAACCAGAGATAGGAAGTTCCTTTTTCCCTTTGGCCAAAAAGAAAACAGCGATGGAGGGACCAAGTGTGTAAGAAAATATGGTGAGTCCCATTTCCAAAATTCCTTTTTCCCAAGTGTCAACAAGTGCATAGGGGATTAGGCTTGCGAAAAAAAGAAGGACACCGAAGAACAAAGACAAAATTCTCGGACTAAACCATTTGTCCATTTCCCAGTCCCTAGCCCAAGTGAGGGACAATGAATTGATAGTGGAACTGAGTGTGGACATCGCACTGGCAAGGATAGCAGCAACAAGGATCCCAAGGAAAGGAGATGGCACTTCCGTGATGATAAAATGACTAAACACTTTATCGGGTGGAATTGACTTCCCATTATAAAAAACAAACAAAAGAGATCCAATGCACAAAAAAAGTAAAAATTGAAAGAAAACAACGATACCACTTCCGATCAAAATCTTTTGACCCGAGAGTAAATTTTTTGTTGCTATCACTCTTTGGACTAACATCAAATCAGTTCCGTGCGAACCAATGGAGATAAAAGCTCCTCCTATGATGGCAAACAGAATGAAATAACTATTATCTCCAGTTTGGTTATAGTCGAAGACAAACACTTTCCATTTACCCAGAGATTGTAATTGTTCGATTACATTTGAAAATTCTTTACTACCAAATTGTGAATATATCAATACAAGTGCAAATATCCCACCGATAATATAAATGATCCATTGTAAGACATCCGTAAAAACAATTGCTCTAAATCCACCAAACACAGAGTATATGATGGTAACAATGCTAAGGATTGTTAATGCTATAATTCCAAGTATCTCAGGTGATACAGAAAATCCCATTCGTTCCAATAGAAATGCGATCGGTAAGGAACTAACATACAATCGGATTCCATCACCGAGTAAACGTGAAATCGTAAAAACAAAAGAGATCGTTTTTTGAGGAGATTTCCCGAATCGATTGCCTACATATTCATAAACTGAAATGGTATTTCCCGAGAAATAAGAAGGCAAAAGATATAATGCTACAATTGTCCTTCCAAAAATATAACCAATTGCTATTTCTAAAAAACGAAAATCTGTTTTGTAAGATAAGGAAGGAATACTTAAAAATGTTAAACTAGAAGTTTCGGTGGCCACTAGAGATAACATCAAAAACACCCAATGGATTTCTTTTTTTGCTAAATAAAAGTCCTCTTCTTTTTGTGTGTTCTTTGCAAAGTGAAAACCAAAATAGAACACGATAATAAAATAAATCAATATGACAAAAATGTCCCAAATCATAATTTTCCTTTTACAATGATTAAACCGTTAAACTCAAATTGGGATATTTCAAAAGAAGTCGAAGTAAATCTGATCTTGTGATGATGCCAATAGGTAAATTATCGTCATTTACGATTGGTAAACAACCAATTCTTTCTTCGAGTAATACCTTCGTGACCTGTCTGATTTCTGCTCCGGGTGTACCAACTAATACGCGTTTGATCATTGCATCCGAAACAGGTATTTCCCTTTCATAGGATTTCATTTTATCTAATAAATCCCTGTCAGAAACAAATCCAACGAGTTTTCCCGACTCATCTGTGATGGGAAGGTGTCGGATTCCTTTTTCCATCATAAAGTCGAGGCAGGATTGGGTGGATTCGTCCTGGTTTTTGGTCCAAACGGGATTTGTCATGATCTCGTGGAGGAAAAAGACAGGTTTTTCAGAGGGAAGTGAGGATTCTTTGTAAACATCCTCTGGGGTTCTGTGGAGAAAAGAGCCTGTGGGAGTTGTGCCAGGTTCTCCTTCCCCGATGGCTGGTGCGGAAGGTTTGCCTGATGGGTGGACCATAGGGACACGATTGGGTTGGATTTGCGGGGGATTGGGGGAAATTCGGCCATCATGGATCCAAAAGAACATAATTATGCCCTACCTTTCTGAAAAGTTTGTCAAAAATAAGAAAAAACTTGCAAAAAACGAACAGTGATTTTTTATCCATCCTACATTTCCTGTAAAAAGAACGAACTGAAAAAGGCAAAATCTATGAACCAAAACTACCAAATCCTTTACCAAGCATTGGAATCCGTCGCAAATACCTTCCCAACGAAAATTTCGTTCCGGAAACGGAAGTCGACCACTGAGTTTCCTGGGATCAGTTTTGGAGAATTGAAAGAGTTTGTCGACCACTTGACTTCGGGATTCATCGATCTTGGTGTTGAGGTAGGGGACCGAATCGGATTTTTTTGTGATGCATCCGTCAATTGGCTTCGGACCGATCTCTCCATTTTAACTGCAGGTGCAGTTGTTGTCCCAAGAGGAACAGATATCGTTCGTGAAGAAATTTTATACATCTTAAACCATTCAGAAGCAAAGTTTTTGATAGTTCAAAAACCAAAAGATAAAAAACGCATTGATGACCTGTTAGGTGAGCTTCCTCATTTGAAACAGATCTTTGTTTTGGAAAATGAACAAGGTGAACTTATTTCTGGACCCAATTCAATTTTATCATTGGCAGAAAAGGGAAAAGAAATTTGGAAAACAAATGGAAAACAAAACTTAGAGAATCGAATCAAACAAATTGATCCAGATGCTTTGGCCACTTTAATTTATACTTCTGGGACCACAGGAAATCCTAAAGGTGTGATGTTGTCTCAAAAAGGATGGATCACTGCCATTCAAAATACAATTGCTCGTTTGGATATGAATTCAAATGACAATGCTGTAAGTTTATTGCCACCTTGGCATGCTTTTGAAAGAGCCATTGAATACGCAGGTATATTCCTCGGTTTAGATTTTTTAGTTTCCAATATGACAAGTTTGAAGGATGACCTTCGTGATTTTCGTCCTACGATTTTTCCATCCGTTCCAAGGATTTGGGAATCTGTTTATAATGGGATTATGGCGAAAGTTGCCAAAGAAGGTGGTTTTAAAGAAAAGTTATTTCATTTCTTTTTAAAAGTAGGTGCTACATGGGCACGATACTATGCAATGTTTATGGGTTTTGAGTTTGAAATTAAAAAACCAAACTTCATCGTTTCTTTATGCAAACGAAGTTATGCATTATTGATTTTAATTTTACTCTCCCCATTAAAGTTACTCAGCATAAAAATATTTTCTACCATTCATAAAGCATTGGGTGGAAGGATTCGAATTTGTATATCTGCTGGATCAGCTTTACCGAGTGTAGTGGATGGGTTTTTATCAGCCATTGGATTAAAAGTTTTAGAAGGATATGGAATGACAGAAACTTCTGCTGTAGTTTCCATTCGATCCAATACAAAACCAACAAAAGGAACTGTTGGAATACCAATTGATGGTTATTCTATTCGTTTAAAAGATGAAACAGGTAAAATCTTAACAAAAACAGGAGATAAGGGAACTCTTTGGATTAAATCCAAACAGATATTAAAAGGTTACTATAAAAGACCTGAACTCAATCAGGTTGTTTTTGATGCAGATGGTTTTTTTGACACTGGTGATTTGATGATGATTTCACATCGAAATGAACTTGTGTTTGCTGGTAGATCAAAGGATACCATCGCCCTTATTGGTGGTGAAAACGTTGAACCAATCCCAATCGAAGACAAACTCTTAACATCCTCTTATATAGATCAAGTGATGGTTGTTGGCCATGATAAGAAAACATTAGCTGCTCTGATTGTTCCAAATTTTGAAGCAGTTGAAGCAAAAATTCCAGGTTTATCAAAAGACAAAGCTGTTGAATGGAACACTAATCCTAAGGTTCGTGAACTATTTCGATCTGAGATTTCCAAAATTATCTCAAAAGATAATGGATTTAAGTCTTTTGAAATGATTCCAGCTAACAATTTTTATGTGGTGCCACGGCCATTTGATCCAGATGTGGAAATGACAAGAACTCTTAAAATGAAGCGAAATATAATTTCGGAAGTATTTACAAAACAAATTGAAGGAATATACCAATGATTAATCCCAAACTAAATCCTTATCTGGGAGATGAGGAAAGAAGTTTTTACAACACAGTCTTTCAATTTTCAGAAGATAAAGTATACCCATCTTCGGAAGAAAGGGACGAAAAAGAAATTTGGTCTGATGAACTCTGGAAAGAGTTTTCGAAAGCAGGTTTAACTGGTCTTACGATACCAGCAGAATACGGTGGTGAAGGTGCAAGTTGTTTGTTATGTTCAATCGCAACTGATGCATTTGCTTCTGGTTCACTCGATGGAGGTATTGGTTTATCATGGGTTGCCCATTTAGTCATTGGTACGATGCCCATTGTATTCCAAGGAACTGAAGCCCAAAAAGCCAAATACCTCACGAAATTAGCAACTGGTGAATGGATGGCAGGATTTGCGCTCACAGAACCTGCTTCAGGCTCAGATGCAGCTTCCCTTCTGACAAAAGCAGAAGAAGTGGAAGGTGGTTGGAAACTAAATGGATCAAAAACATTTATCACAAATGGCCCTGTTGGTCAGGTGTTTATTGTCATGGCAAGAACTTCCGAAAAAGGAAGAGGGCCCATGGGAATCTCTGCCTTTATCGTAGAAAGTAACACACCTGGCTTTAAGGTGAGTAAGGTTCTAAAAAAATTAGGCCATCATACTTCCATGACTGCAGAACTGGTTTTTGAAGATATGATCATACCAAAAGAAAATCTTCTTGGACCATTAAACACTGGTTTTATGAGAATTGGTAAAGAAACCTTAGAATGGGAAAGGACTGTTTTTGTGGCAGGACTCAGTGGAGCAATGGAGTTTTGTTTTCGCAAAGGAATGCGATATGCCAACGAAAGAGTCCAATTTGGAAAATCGATCTCCAGTTTTTATGGAATGCGAGATATTCTAGTACGAAACTGGGTATACATCCAAGCAGCCAGAAGATTGATTTATTGGGTTGCAGAGAGAAAAGATAGGGGAATCCCTTCTCCGCTTGAAAGTAGTTTAGGTAAATTAATTTCATCAGAACTCGCAGAAGACGTAGCAAAAGACACCGTACAATTGTTTGGTGGATACGGTTACATGAAAGAGTATGCCGTTGAAAGGTTTTACCGTGATGTCAAATTGGGAACGATTGGTGGTGGAACTAGTGAGATCCAAAGATCGATTATTTCTTCGTTATACCCTGGGAAGGAAAAATTCCAAAAAGAATTTAGTGCCATTGGAAATCCACAGAGTGTTACGGATTCCATTCAAAATTTATTATTTGATATCATTCTAAAAATGGATGGGGAACCGAACCGCAAAAAACAACAATCCATTGAATTTGCATTTGCTGATGTGTTATCGGTTTTTGTGATCATTTATTTATCAGAAATTGACACTCATAAAACGATAGATTCTTATCCAAAAGAAGAAAAAATGATAGATCGGAAGTTACTTTCGTATTATCTTGTGGGTAAGTATTTAATGTCCATGAGCCGTCTCAATCAATTTGTACCAAAAGAACTCAATGAAATTTGGAATCTCTATCGAGAGTTAGCAAATTCAATCGAAGAAAAGGTTCATACTAGGTTTTCTTCTCTCCAGGAGTTAGCCTAAATTGTGAAAGCAGCTGCCCGGATTGCAATTTTTTATTTGTTCTTCGGGTATCTGTGGATTTATTACTCTGATTATGCAATTTCCTTATTTTCTCTTTCCGCAGACGATATAAGAGAAATTCAAAGTTTAAAAGGGTGGGGATTTGTCACAATCTCCGCCTTCATCATCTATTTTCTGTTAGTTCGCGAGTTAAAATATCAAAAAAAAGTATTATCCGAGAAGTTTGAATCGGATCAATTATTCCAAGTTATATTAGAACGTATTGAAGATGCAGTGATCGTTTTCAATTTGGATACTTGGAAAATTGATTTTTTGAGTGAACAAGTATGTAGGTTGTTTGATACTGAAACTAAAGAAATTTTAGCGAATCCACAAGTTTTGATTGATCGTGTTTATGAGGGAGATCGAACACGTATGTCTCATATCTGGATGAATCAATTAAGAGAAAATCATACGGGTTTATTGTATCGGATTCAAATGAAGGATGGAAAAATCAAATGGGCATTGGAGCACCGATTGTTCATCCCTTCAATTGATGGAAGTCCAAACAAAGCAGTCGCAGTTATTTCAGATATGACCAGTTATATGGAGAATCAAACTAAACTGGAACAATCTTTAAAAGAAAATGAAACTTTACTAACAGAAGTTCACCATCGAGTTAAAAATAATTTAGCTGTTATCATTTCTTTTTTACAATTGCAAGTATATTCATCTCCCCCAGAAACCGCAGATATCTTAGAACAAAGTATTGTTAGAATTAAAGCTATCGCACTTGTACATGAAAAATTATACAGCGGTAAAAACTTATCAGGGTTAAGTTCCGTCGATTATATCACAAGTCTTGTTGAAAATATAAAACTCATGTATATGCGTACAGATATTCTCATTGAACTGGATATCCAAAAGATGGAGTTTAACATCATTGATGCGATTCCCATGGGACTTATGATAACAGAGATGTTAACCAATTGTTTTCGTCATGCATTTAAAATTGCAAAAGAAGATGCTCAAATTAAAATTGAATTTATTGTGAATGAAAATGGACAGTTTGAATTAAAATATCGTGATAATGGAAGTGGTTTTCCCATTGGGTTTGATTATCGAAAAGCAGAAACCATTGGATTGTCCGTCATCTTTTCATTGAGTAGCCAATTGAATGGTCGAGAGATTGAATGTTCTTCAAGTCCTGGCCAAGGTGTCTTTTATCATTTTTCATTTTCGCCTAAAAGAACAAATTCAAAATAAATAACATTGTTGTAGGTATTATGTACAATCAAGGAAAACGTTTTTCAGAAATCCAAATTGGAGAAAAAGCATCGTTTACAAAAACAATATCAGAAACAGATGTTTATCTTTTTGCCGGAATCAGTGGAGATTTTAATCCCTTACATGTGGATGAGGAATATGCGAAAACAACTAGTTTCGGAACAAGAATCGCACATGGGGGACTTGCTGCTTCATTACTTGCTCCTGTTTTGGGGATGAAGTTGCCTGGCCTTGGAACAGTTGCGTTAGAAACAACAACCAAGTTTCGAAAACCTGTTTATTTTGGAGATACGATTACTTGTTTGGTGGAAGTTGTTGAAAAAGTCGAAAGGATAAAAGCAGTTAAAATGAAAATTGTTTGGTCCAATCAGAAAGGGGAAGTGGTCAGTAAGGGAGAAACTTTGGTCATTCCTCCTGGTTGAGGAATTGGCCAACTAAACCAATTTCATCTTCAACGAATTCTCGAACTTCTTCCAGTTCATCTTCGTCCAAAATTTCTTCTAAGATTTCTTCTCCAGCTTCGTCTTGCCCAAGTCGCATAATAATGTATCCTGGTACTTCCGAATCTGGATCATCCATTTCTACATTCACAAATTGGTATTCTTGCTCTGTTGTGGGTATAAAAACGAGATAATCATTTCCGAGTAAGGAAAAGGAATAAAATACTTCCCATTGGTAACTATTTCCTTTTTCGTCCACCAAATCAATTTCTTCCGAGGTTCGGTTTGGTAAAAAATCATCTGCTTGGAATCCGATTTCTTTATTTTCCATTAGCTAAAGAATTCCTTCTCAAATGGTAGACTATGTTTTTTTTTGAAATTACAATCTTTACAAGCTGGTACTAAATTTGCTTTGACTGACTTCCCGCCTCGTATAAGAGGAATTAGATGGTCCATTGTTAAGTCTTCTACCTTGAATTTTTTTCCACAATAATGGCAAATTCCAGAGGCACGTTTGTTTTTCCACCATGCGGTATTTTTTAAATCTTTTGCTTTTTTCCTTTCTCGACGGATTTCTTCATCGCTGATATCAGAAAAAAAAGGTTCTAGCGGTGGATCGGTCATACCTTAAAAAAATCTGTTATTTTCCATTCGTCAAGAAAAAGATGGAGGAATGGGACGACTCATATACCTCGATAATTTACGTTCTTTTGCCTTATTACTTGGGATTGTTTTTCATTCTGCGATTGTTTACGCATCTGATATCAAATATGCCATCCAAACAGAAGAACGAAGTGAGATATTGTCCTACTTTTGTTATTGGATCCATAGTTTTCGAATGCCAATGTTTTATATGATCTCTGGTTTTTTTTCCGCAATGGTCATTGAAAAAAAAGGTACATCATTTTATCTAGATGGAAGGTTGAAGAGAGTATTCATTCCTACCATTTTTGGATTGGTCTTTCTTGCTCCGATACAATACTTTTTAATGGAAAAATTAAATTCACCTAATTTGGGTTTGATGGAATTTTTGACTTCTTTTTTCACTAAGGATAAATTTCAACATTCTCATATTTGGTTTTTAGTCGATTTGTTTTTGTTTAGTATGATTTATGTTCTAATCCAAAAACCATTGCATCATTTTGCAAATTGGAAACCATTCCAACATTTATCTGGAAAAATATATTATCTAATTGGTTTTACTTTTCTTCTGGTTCTTTTGGCACACACACAATTTGGCAAAGGAGAATCTGTATATGGAATTTTTAAATTAACCTTTGTTTACCAATTTGCATTTTTTATTGTGGGAGTGTTTTGTTATTTTTGGAAGGAAATCCTTTTTGAGGCTTCCATGCCAAAATTGAAACCGTATGCAATATTAGTTTGGGCGATTGTAGTTTCTCTTTTACTCATGGAATTAGAAATATCCGATCCGCTATGGATTTATTTTTCTTATGCGAATCCGATGTTTCGAATATCCCATATTTTTTTATGGGTCCTTTCTCCATTTTTATGGACTGTATTCTTTGTATTTGCATTTGTTCAAATTGGAAATAAGGAAGGGAAAATGGGAACCTATGTCATCGAAGCAAGTTTACCCATTTACTTATTACACCATCCGATTTCATTAACATTTGCTTACATGATGAAAGATAGTCCTTACCCGTTATGGGGTAAGTTTCTCTTTCATAACCTGTTTGTTTTGGTACTTAGTTTTTTACTGTATGAAATTTTAATCAAAAGATCTCGATCGTTACGATTTATCTTCGGGTTAAAAGTAAGTTAAGTTTTACTAATTGCTTGGATGGCAGAAGCAACTGCGCTATCCATACTCCCAGTGTGTAATGCAAGATGTTCTCCTGCAAAAAATACTCTTTCAAAAGGTTCGTTCCAAACATCTTTGATCCCATAACTACCTGGTGGGAAAAGGGATACAAATCCTGACCTGCCAGTTGTTTTTTGAAAACTATGAAAATGGAAAGGGTTTTCTTGTACTAACTCGAAACTCCCCAATTCTTCCAGAGCAGACAACATTAGGTTTTTTTTCTGACGATCACTCCCTTTTTCAAAGAGGGATGCTTTATCACCAGTTGATATCGAGGTAACAGCTGTTACATTTTGTCCAACAGCTTGGTCAGAAACGTAAAAAGTTTCAGCGGCTGTATTTGTAGATTGGAAAAAATTAGAATAACTACTATTACTTTTGACAAAACATATGTTCTTTGAAATTTTACCAGTTTGCATGCGGAGAGCAGAATAAATTAGGTCTTTAGGTAATGTTGGAGTCCATTTTATGTCCAACACAGCTGCAGATGGCAAAGTACAAACTATCAAATTTCCTTTGATGACTCGTCCTGAAGATAACTCCACCGTCACTTGGTTTTTTTGTTGGGAAACTTTTGTTGCTGATTCCCCAAGTAATAATTCTTGTCCTTTTAGTTGAGTTACGAGTGCTTGGATGATTTGTTCTGCTCCGCCTCCCACTAAATACTTAGGTTTGAGTGCAGATTGTAAGGCTGAGAGATCATCTAATACCGATTCACTGGAGATTTGATTTAAGTCTGCACCTAAAATGGTACGATAAAGATCATTCATTGACCTAATTTCTTCTTCTGTTAATCCTTGGTACCTTGCATAAGATGAAAAATTGATTTTATCTAATCCTTGTTTTTGGCCTGTTCCCAAGGATTTGTGTAACTCTATCACCTTATCTAATGTATCGATGGATGTGCTCGAAATTTTATGTTGGTCGGAATTATTTTTAGATAATGAAAATCTTTCAGAGACATTCGCATTCACCAATTCAAGGCCTAATTGTTTAACAAGGCTTTTAATGTCTGTTTGGTTTTCGCTGATCCACTCACCACCTAAGTCTTGTACAATTCCCAAACTTGGATTGGAGTAAGTAGCAATCCTGCCACCAAATTGGTCTCCTCTTTCGATGACTGTTACATCATATCCCGTTTGTTTCAGTAAATAGGCTGAATAAAGTCCCGACAAACCCCCTCCTAGTACGATGGCTTTTTTTGCACCAGAGATTCGTGTTTTTGTTTCTGCGCTCACCACACCTGTGGATTGTCCGTAGAATTTTTGAGGGGAGAGAAGGCTAATGCCCGCTGCTGTGGCAGTCAAATTTTTGAGGAATGTTTTTCGATTCATAGAACTTTCCCCTATTTTACCACTCAAAACAAAAAAGGCTAGAAAAATTACAAAAATAGAATCTATTGGCTTTGGCTTTTTTATGCGAAATACAAAAACAATTTTTACAATTCCGATTCTGTCCTACTTTTTTGCGATCCTTCTCATCCTTCCTGCAAATTTCTTAAGTGCGACACCTAAAATTGATTTGGCTACCGAAATGAGCGGAGTGGCAATCTGGAACCAAGTTTTGGTTTTGGAAGATCCTACCCAATCCATATCAGAAACGACGATTGTGTCTGGTGAAAAAGACGGAGAATTCAAACAACTCTCCTCACCTAATTTAGGTTTTTCTCAATCGGTGTTTTGGGTTAAATTGGATATCTCCAATCCTAATTCGCAAACAGTGAGATGGAATTTGTTATTTGATTTTCCACTGATAGATGAAATCCAAATTTTGGGTGACCCAGTTCCCAAAAATGCGATCCGGAAACTCGGTGATTCATCTCCTTTTGCCGAACGAAATGTGGAATATAGAAATCCAGTTTTTCCCTTTGAAACACTTCCAAATGCAAAGGCTGTCTATTATCTCAAAATCAAATCCGAATCAACTATTCCGTTGGCATTGGAACTATGGACCGAACGAGAGTTTAATGAAAAGATAAACAAAGAACAAATGATCTTTGGAATTTTTTATGGAATTTTGTTTGTGATGATTGCTTACAATTTTTTCATCTATATATTCACGTATGAAAAGAGTTATTTATTATATCTTTTTTTCATAAGCTCAATATTTTTCTTTCACTTAGTAAACAATGGATTTGCCTTTCAATACATTTGGCCCAATTGGGTCTTCTGGGCAAATTATTCCTTGCCATTTTTTATCTGTTTGTCCTGTATCACGGGAATCATCTTTACTTATAATTATTTAAGTTTGAAGAAACACCTCCCAAAAGTTTCCAAATTGATGTGGGTTTGGGTAGGGATCCTAGTATTGTTTTCTTTTGTAACATTTTTTTTGCATTATCGAGTTGCGATGGTCACATCGATACTGCTAACTGTTCCCACTGCACTGTTACTTGTATATAGTGGAACTTATACATTTTTAGCAAACGTTCGAACTGCTAGGTATTATTTAATCTCTTGGTTGTTCTTTTTGTTAGGTGTTCTGTTGTATTCTTTAAAGAGTTTAGGATTTTTATCTGACAATCATATAACAAGATGGACGATTCAGATTGGAACAGCTTTACAAACAATATTATTATCACTTGGCTTAGCAGACAGAATCAATTTTTTAACTAGAAGTTTAAGGGAAAATTTAAGAGATTTGTCACATGCAAAGATAAAAATTGAAGAGTCGGAAAAACGTTTTAGAGAAATTTTCCAAGGTTCTGATGAAGTGATTTTAATGATGAACGAAGATTTCGAAATCATCAATGCGAATCGATCGTTATCAAAACACCTAGGGTATCGACTGGATGATTTGAGAAATAAAAAAATAACAGAAATTCTTTATACAGGAAGAGATCAAAAATCGGATTACAATGTCATGTATGTAAATGACAAACTCACAGACTTAAAGATGACTGGATCCGCAATTAACTTTCGAACTGAGTTATCGCAGAAGTATGTAAAAGAACCAAAAGAAATGGTTTGTCGTATCCAATATATAGATTTTGAAGAAACGAGAGAAGTGTTAATGACCTTGTCTCCTGAATTTGAAGATACCATTATCCAACTCATTGATTCTGAAAAAATCGAACTTTCGATGAATAATTATCTACGAAATGCAGAACTTGTTTCACAAAAAATAACTTCGCAATTAGCAAAATACCTCACAAATATTGAACAAACGGAAGTTCGATCGTCTGTTCGAGAAATCATAATTAATGCAGTCGAACATGGAAATTTAAATATCAGTTTTGATGAAAAATCGAAAGCGCTGATGGAAGGAAATTATTTAGAGTTTTTACAAAAACGACAAGAGGATCCAAGGTATCGGCACAAAAAAGTAAAAATAGAATACTCCTTTAGTAGTGAGTATGTGGCGTATCGGATCACAGATGAAGGACGAGGGTTTGACCATAAAAAACATATGGAAAAATCATTGGATGCAATGAACGAGGCACATGTCCAACATGGAAGAGGGATCCTTATGACAAAATCTGTTTTTGACAGAATTGAATACAATGAAAAAGGGAATCAGGTCAGTTTGATCAAATTTCTCAATCGTATTTAATTTTTTTGCCAGTCAAGAACCCACCATTCGTTCCATTCTTTGGAATAAAGGAGTTTTCCCGGCAAATGACTTTGTAATAAACTTAAAAATTCATCTTTTTTCTCGGTGATGATTCCTGAAAAAATGATTCTAGGTGCATTGATTTTTGCCAAATGACGGATGTTTTGTGAGAGAACTGCAAAAGTAATATTGGCAATTGCTAGATCATACTTTTCATTGGAGAGTTTGGGATTGTCGATCCCCGATTCTTCTACACTAAATTGAAATCCTTTTGGGTATTCATTTTCAGTCCAGTTAGACCAAGCTGCTTTGACAGCATTCGGGTCTATGTCCAAAGCAAAAATTTTAGAAACTCCAAACTTAGCAAGACCTATGGATAAAATTCCAGATCCTGTTCCTACATCACATGCGGATTGGAATACAAACTTTCCTTCTGCATGTAATGAATCCAAATGTTCTAAAATCAGTTTTGTTGT
The DNA here is from genome assembly GCF_002812085.1 of Leptospira levettii. Classification (NCBI taxonomy): domain Bacteria; kingdom Pseudomonadati; phylum Spirochaetota; class Leptospiria; order Leptospirales; family Leptospiraceae; genus Leptospira; species Leptospira levettii. The sequence goes on along the minus strand of NZ_NPDM01000008.1, from coordinate 86,046 downwards.
TTCATGGTGACCTGTTCCAAAAGCAACTCCTGGGTTGATAAAAAGTGGAATCCCTCCAGTCGGTTTCCATAATGCGATTGTATTTGGTTCATGTTTTTCCCAAGTAGGAATCACCCAAAGTTTGTTTCCAATCGGAAAAGGTTTGTAATATTCTTTGTAAGCTTCTTCGTAATCCCTTGTTTCGATGATACGAGATTCTGAATTAGAATTGTTAGGTGCATGAAGTTTTAGAAAAATTAGAATTTTTAATTCTTTTTCTACTTCATCAGTTTGTAGATAAATACGAATGTTTGTATTGTCTCGAATGAGGCCCTGGTCTTTTTCTTTTGGAGCTTCACCATCAAAAAGAATTTCATAATAACCAGCACATTGTAAAGAATCTAGAAGTTCATAAAATGGATCTGATAATTCTTTTGGTAAATTGACTTTTAATTCTCTGTATTCCAAACTTAACCTATCTCATCCGTGTAATCCATCACCAAGTACATAAGAGTTTCTTGGTCAGTTGGATTGGAATACTCATGAGAGACATCCGCTTTAAAAAATACAGAGTCTTTTGGTTCCAGTTCGACTACCTTTTCTCCCACACGCAAACGAAGTTTCCCAGAGACAACAACAAGGTTTTCTGTGGTTCCTGTTTTGTGTGGTTCGGCAACTTCATGTCCACCGGGTTTTAAAATGAGTTCATAAAATTCCGTTTTGCGGTTTCCTAGGAATGGAAACAAGGCACGGCTTGCAAACACCTTCGAGTTGGAATACAAAACCTTGGAGTTTTCGGCCTTTAAGATATGGATGCCGTCCTGATTTTTTTCTTTGAGGAGTTCGGAAAAAGGAACATTGAGCCCGTTTGCAATTTTCCATAAAACGGAAATGGTCGGCACAGATTTCCCTTGTTCAATTTGAGACAACATCGCACGGCTCACACCACATCGATTGGCGAGTTTGTCCAAAGAAAATCCTTTGGTGTGACGGATGAGTTTCAGGTTTTCTTTGACAACGTCTGTTATATAGTCGCCCGACTCTGAAATTAAAGGATCTAATCCGTCACTTGTTTGTTCTACTTTACTGACCATTGTCCAAGCGTCCAATATAACAGAGGTACTGTCAAGAAACTATCGTTTGTGCCTTTCTTTTTTCTCTTCGATGACAAATACGGGTGGGAGTTTCATCCCTTGGGGGAATTTTTTTTGGACTTCCTTGGCTGTCCCACGGAAGGAAGTTTCGTGTGCGAACGAAATTCCCAGTGCCAAAAAGATCATACGATCATTCGGAAGGATTTTGGCGAGAGTTTCCAGACAATGTTTGGCACGATAAGGGGTTTCGTAAAATGCAAGTGTGATCCCGAGTCCTAAGTATTGTTTTAAGGTTTTTTCCCTTTCCTTTTCCTCTCTTGGTAAAAATCCAAGGAATAAAAAAGGTGAGGTCGCAAAACCAGAACTTGTAAGTGCTGAAACAAGAGCTGTCGGTCCCGGGGCTGATCTCACTTCCACTCCCATCTCCCATGCGAGTGGGACAAGCCACTTACCTGGGTCTTCGAGGCCTGGACTACCAGAATCAGAAATGAGACAAGTACGTTTTGTCATCGCAAGTTTCATTCCTATCTCATCCATCTCATTTCTCGAAGTATGTTCATTGAGAAGGTCAAAAGGTTTTGAGATTCCTAGTTTTTTCAATAGGGTAGACGTGGTCCTTTGTTCTTCCCCTAAAATCCAATCTGCTTCCTCTAGCAATTGTTTGGTGCGTGGTGGGAGGTCTAAATCGTTTCCAATGGAATTGGATACTAAATACAATCGATTCATTTGGTTAAAGTTTGGTAAGTAAAATACGGTTGGATGAGAATACCTTTTGCACTGCAGGCCTTAACAAATTCTGGATCACCTTTATCAATGGCTACTCCAAATTCTTTAGCTTTGGTTAACATCGGATAGTCATTAAATGAATCACCAAAGACCAAATCAGGATAATGACCTATCCTTTCTTCGATTGCTTTGACTTTCCCTTCGCCATATGTATATGGTTCAATCAGTTCGTGAGTATATTTTTCTTGTGCGTTTAACGTTTGTCTCATGCCAATCACATTACTTTCTAAAACGGGAAAATGGTGGGCGATGGCAGCAATGCCAGGTTCAGGAGAGGCAGTTACAATGTACACTTGCCAATTGTGGTGGTATAAGAACTGGATTAAATCTTTCATCTCCACTTGTGGAAAAACTCCAGACTCATCTTCCGGTAAGTTCACTCGTTTCCAAGCACGTCTTGAGATTTCATAATAATCCTCTTTGGATAGACCTTGGAATAAAAAACAAGTCCAACGATACCCTCTTTCAACTCCAAATTCTTTTAGCTGAAAAGCATATTCTTCCCATATCAAATGTTCTTTTTCAGCTAAACTGAGTTTGGTGTGGTCTTTCCAAAGTTTTTTATCACGAAAATACGGGGAGAGATCAGTCGGCAAAAATGTAAGATTTTCCCTGATGATTTGGTCCATAATTTTTTCGCCAAAATCATTACGGATAAGAGTATTATCAAAATCAAAACAAGCAATGCCTGTTTTTTTAGGGATCAGTGTTGTCAGACGGTTATAAATTTCATCTGTCCAACTATGCTTTGTAAGGTTTGTCACAAATACTTAGTCTGCAAATCCGACAAGGTTTGTGGCAACACCTTCTTCAAATGGTGTGAGAAAGTTTTCAGGATTCAAATACACATTATGAAACCGAACTTCGAAATGGACATGAGGTCCAGTTGACTTACCTGTGTTTCCAGAAAATGCGATGATTTGCCCTTTTTTCACAATGTCACCAGGTTTAACGAGTAACTCTTGGTTATGTCCATACACAGTATGGAAATGGTTCATGTCGTGGTGGTAAATTTTAACGGCAAGGCCGTAGTCCCCACCTCTCCCTGCTTCTTCGACAACTCCATCTGCTGCCGCAAGGACAATCGAGTTTTTCGGAATGGCGATGTCAAGGCCAGTATGCCAAGTGTTCCAACGCCTTCCAATGCGTGAAGAAATTCGAGATTTGTTATTGGGTAAAACGGGCCAAATGAATTGGTCAATGGGAGAATCGATGGTTTCACGAAAGAGTTCTTTTTCTTGGAGGTTCCGCATGTATTCAGCGGAGTATGGGAAAAAAATGGAGCGTTTCAAACGTTTGAGTTCGGTTTCCGTCAGGTGGTTGATTTCCATTACCTCTTGGGCAAGGACACCAAACTCGGATGCTTTTTCCAGTAAGGATTTTTTCTCTGCATTCAGATCCACCCAGAGACCCCATTGGTCGTTATACCGTTGGAACACATGGTTGTCCAAAAAAACAGGACCATTTTTTTGCTTTTGGTATGCCGCATAGGCCGAGTAGGTCACGACAAAGAGGATTAGGACCAGTATGATATAGTAACTGCGGTTTCGCTTCATCTCATTTCGCCTCAAAAACTATGGTGCAATGCCAAATTCTCACGGCCACCCACCGGGTCAAGGCGAAGAGGTCGGAAACTTGCGTCAATCATGGCTTTTATGTGACATAAGAAAGTGGTTCCTCTCTCTGTCATTTCCTTTTCTCGAGGGAAATTTAAATATTAACGTCGTTCATTATGGTGAGATGGTTTCGGGGAAGGGGAAAAAGAGAAGGGAAAGGAGCGATTGGTTTTCGATCCTTTCCTTTTGGTTCCGATTAGGAGGCTGCTTGTGTTTTTTGTTGGCCAGTGCGGTAGAGATATATCCCAGCGATCACCAAACAAACAATGCCAATGGCATAATAAGCCCAGTTGACATCGAAGTATCCTAAGACTAAGAATCCAAACAGTAATCTTGTGATCTCCAAAGCTCCCGCCCAAGTTTTGTTTTCAATCAGTGCATTGATGGCAACGAGAGAAAGTGTCACCCAAATGGTCACAAGGACTTGGGAGACAAAACTGAACTTTGGAACAAAGAGTAAAAACGCAAACGAGAGGAGTAATACCAAAACAAACCATGTAGTGGTATAGGTTTTCACTTCTGTAGCTGGTTTTGGGTCATACTTTTGGAACGAATTTGGGCTTACTTCTGGGATGGGTAAAAATCCTGCAGGTTGGTTTCCTTGTCTTGGGTACCAACCTGGTGGTTTTAAAAAGACGCGGATTTTATCCATAAAGTATTCAGCAGCAAAAGCTTGTTTCAGAAGTTCCCAGTAGTAGTGGAAGTTTGCATACACAGGGTTAAAACTACGAAGTGGTTTTACAGTTCCATACACACAAGGTTCTGTTTCTTCTTGGAAGGTCCCAAACATTCGATCAAAGAGGATAAAAATCCCACCGTGGTTTTTGTCGATGTAGATGGGGTTAATCGCATGGTGTACTCGGTGGTGAGAAGGTGTCGAAAGTATGTACTCACCAATCTTTCCAATTTTACCAACTGCTTTTGTGTGCACCCAAAATTGGTAGATGAGATTGATTTGTCCACTGGCAAGATACATCCATGGATGGAACCCAATGAGAGCAAGTGGTATATAAAATACCCAAGTGACAAGGCCACCAAGACCTGTTTGCCTAAGGGCAACCACAAGGTTGTATTCTTCGCTATGGTGGTGGATGACATGCCCTGCCCAAAGAAAGTTCACTTCATGTGCTAAACGGTGTGACCAATAATAGCAAAAATCTTGACCAACGATACAGAGAACCCATGCCCAAGGGTTTGTCATGGCAAATTCAAAAAATCGAAAGTGTTCATAGATATAAAAATAGGCGTATAAACCCACACCTTTTTGGAAAAGGCCCCAAATTTGGGAGATGATTCCCGTACTCAAATCGGCAATCGAATCATTCAACCGGTACAGGTCTTTGTTCCTGCGGTAACCGATGTACACTTCAATGCCAATCAAAAGGAAAAAAACGGGGATGGCATACGTTACAATGGGAGGGGGTGTGAAATTCTCAAACATAGCGGACTATATTTGACATCATTTTGACAAAATGTCAAGTAAATGTTGACCAAGATTCAGAAATTGTTCACGGTTCAATTCTTCGGGACGTTTGGTCGGAGGGATTTCCGAACGGACCAATGCCTCACCCAATGCTTCTCGGAAAATGGGATCCTCTGAAAAAGGAGATTCCCGTAAACTCACTTGGATTTGTTTTCGTTTGCCCCAAAAAACAGTTCGTAACATCCGAGACCAAATTTCCACTTCTGCTTCAGATCGAGGAGACCAGTGATGTTTGCCCTTTTCTTTTTTGGGAGAGAGTAAAATCAGTGCGGAATGGATTTTGGGAATGGGAAAAAAACAATTTTTATGTACAGTCTTTACGTATTTCACTTCGCAGAAAGCAGACAAAAATACTGAGAGGGAAGAAGTTTCTTTTACAAGTCGTTCTGCAAACTCCTTTTGCACCATAAAAATGCCACCTTGGAAGTTTCGGCAATGGATGATCAGGGTGTTGATGATTTCTGTTGTGAGGTGGTATGGTAAGTTTCCAAATACAAAAACTTTTTTCGGAAAAATATGGTGTAAATTTTCTAAAGCATCACCTGCGAATAAATTTGCATTGGGGAAATTTGGTAAAATTTCATCTTTTGCCAATTGGATGTAAGCAAAATCAATTTCAAATAAATCGGTAGGTTTACCTAAACTCAATATTGGATAGGTTAAGGTTCCAAGTCCAATTCCAATTTCTGCCAATGAAACATCATCGTCAGTGAACAAAGGTTTTGCGGTATTTACAATATATTCCACAATGTTTTGATCAATTAGGAAATTTTGACCAAATTTTTTTTGTGCCCTGATTCCTTTGTGTTCAAAGAAGGTTTGGATTTGTGAGATAGTGGAATAAGGAGATTTCAAATTGATCCTCAACGATGATGATTTTCCATGCGTTAGAAATCCCAAGTAGTTTTTGGTAGGTGATCCATTCTTTTGCTTCCTTTTTTTTCCAAGGAGGGAAATCGAGAACTAGGATTCCCTTCCATTTTTGTAAGGAATTGAATGTTTCTGATCCTTTTAAGGCACGTAATAAAGAGTTCACTTCCTTCGGATTGCCATCAAATCGAAATAAAGTTACATCCTTTGTGAGATCGTTTCCCAATCGGAGTGAAGATTGGATTTTGAACCCTTGATTTTCAAATTGCCGAATGAAAGGGGAAACCTGTGTTTCGAAAAAAATCACATCTTTAATTTTCTCTTTTTTTTGCAGTCTTAAAACCGTTTGTAAACAGGATTCGGATTCGAATAAGATTTGTTTGATTGGATGGTTTGATTTTGGAAGCGCGATTCGTTTATGAGGAGGACAAATTCCATAGAGATACATTTTGTTCTCGAGAGTAATCGTAAAATAACCTTTTCCCGATTGGGTGAGAATTGGTAGAGAGCTTGTATCCTCTTGCCAAAAACTAAATGGAAAAAATAGAAAGAGTACACTCAGGATCAATCGATTGGTGATTTTGTTATGGTTTAGGTTGTAACGATGTAGTGCCCAAAGGATCAAAATGAGAAAGAGTGAAAACACGAATAAAGGGGTAGTCTCAATTTTCCATTCCTTGTAGGCTCTTTCGAAATTTGATAAGGATTGAAAGAGTTTTAAAAAAAGAGAAAGTAAGTAACTTGCCGGTATCCAAATCCAATCGGAAAGGAGTAACGAGAGAGAACTGGGTAAAAAACTTTGGAGAAGGAGTGTTAGATACAAACTAGGAAGTAAGATGCCAGCAAGTGGAACCAAACAATAATTGATCCAAATCCCACCAAATGAGTAAGAGTGAAAAAAATACACAAGAACCGGAAAGGTACATAAGGAACAAACGGTAGTTAGTGTTAAATTTTCCTTTAAAAAGGATTTGTTACTCTTAAAAAACATTTGGTCCAAACTCGGTTTGAGATAAAAGATCCCAAAAACGGCACTAAAAGAGAGTAAAAAACCGATACTTAAAAAATCCGAATAACAAAACAAGGCAATGGTTGCAGATGATATGATGAGTAGATCACTAACTGCAATTTTGCGGTAAAATAAGGAGGAAATCAAGGTTAAAAAAGCAAAGAGGTAAGCTCTGACAAAGGAAACAGGAAAGTTTAATACATATAAATACATAAATCCAAATCCAAGTGAGAGTAGGATGGAGAGCCAGCGGTGTTTCGAAAAAATTAAGTTTCCGAAAAATTGAATGGATCCAATAAAAATACCTAAATGGAGTCCAGAGGCAGCAAATAGGTGTAAGATGCCCGATTCCTTTGCTAGTTCTTTAAAGTCTTTTGGGATTTCTTTTGTGGAACCTGTCACAAGACCCATAACAATTCGTGATTCAAAGGGAGAAAGAGGTGACCTGCTTAGTTCCTGTTTTAAAAAATCACGAAAATAATGTTTTGGTAACTTTTGAGAGAGTGTTTGGTTGGTATCGGCAAATAACAAAAATAGAAATGATGCAAGAATTGCCCACGGGATTCGATGATGGAAATATTTTGTGAGCTTTGGTGGAAGGATTATGATTAGGCAAAAGAAAAGAAGTTGGAAGAGAAAGAGAGTGGCATAAATTCCAGGGATTTTGTTTCCGATTTTGATTGTTGTGGCTGTAACACAAATTCCAAAACAAAACCATCCAAAGTTAGAATTAGGAAGTAGTTTTGTGTTTACTCTCACATGGAGAGAGGTTCAAAAATGAAACACTTGGTCTCTTTTAAATTTAGAAAGGATAAATGCCGAGAGTGTTTCGCACTTCGCTTAATTTTTGTTCTGCAACTTCCTTTGCTTTTTGTTTCCCAGTTTTTAATACTGAATGAACATAATCTAAATTTTTTGAGAGTTCTTCTCGTTTGGATCGGAAAGGTGCAAAATGATTCAGAATGGATTCAAGGAGGTCTTTTTTTAAATCCCCGTATCCAAATCCACCTTGTTTGTACTTTTGTTTTTGAGTTTCTTTTTCTGAATTTGTTAAGAATAAAGAATGAATTTGGTAAATGATAGACTCGTCTGGATCTTTTGGTTCTTCGATTGCTTTGGAGTCACTTACAATCGACATCACTTTCTTTTTGATCTCTTTTTCTGTACCAAAGAAATCAATCGTATTGTTATACGATTTGGACATCTTTGCACCATCTACACCAGGCACTGTTGCTGTGTTTTCATCAATGTCAGGTTCAGGAAGTGTTAATACAGATCCAAATTGGTTGTTGAATTTTTCTGCAATGTCCCGAGCAAATTCTAAATGTTGTTTTTGGTCTTTTCCAACGGGAACTTTTTCTGCTGAAAACAGTAAGATGTCACTTGCCATAAGGATTGGATAAGTAAAAAGACCAGCACCTGGAACAAATCCTTTGGCTACTTTGTCTTTAAAGGAATGGGCAAGTTGTAATTGGGAAACAGTGATTGATTGTGATAAATACCAAGTGAGTTCAGTGACTTCGGGAACATCACTTTGAACCCAAAAAACAGTTTTATTGGGGTCAACACCTAGCGCAAGTAAGTCGATTGCGCAACCTAAGGTGTAGTCTTTCAGCTCTTCTTTGGAACGAAAGGTAGTTAATGCATGTAGGTTTGCGATAAATAAAAATAATTCTTCTTTTGATTGGTAATCTAAGATTTTTTTGATCGCTGAGAAGTAGTTTCCTAAATGTAATTTTCCTGACGGTTGTAATCCTGTGAGAACTCTCAAGTATCTTCCTCTTCCCCTGTTGTTTCGTTAGTCTCATTTGATTCGGAACTATTCGCATCACCTGACGTTGGTTCTGGATTCCCACTATCTTTGTGAAAGGTAGAGTAGGTAAGTCGTTCGTATTCTTTATTGAGTTTGATCAGTTCTTGTTCGATTTTTCTGTGAGCTGTTAGTTTGGATGTAGTTGTTGGATCTTTAAAGATAACAGCATAATTATATAAATATTTTGTGAATTGAATGAAAACATCTTCCACTTTCATTCCATTGATTCTCTCTTTTGCAACAACTGCTTTGTCATAGTGAGGAATAAACCTTTGCGCAATTTTAACTTCTTCGATGACTTTGTCTTTTGTGGAAATGATTTTGTCGTTAGTTTTCCCTTTTGCTTCAGTTGCTTTTGCCATCAGGTGGTTTTCCACGATGATATTAAGTTTACCGGCAAAACTTCCAAAAAATTCAGAAGCATCTTGAAGGGCTTGCACAATTGGTCCTGCAATTTGATCACTGGCAGCATTCCCTGTGCTAAAATCCATTCCATATTGTTGGAAACTATATTGGAAACTTGGGAATTTTTTATTAAAATTATCAATGGTTCGAACGAGTGTATTCAGTTGGTCAATTTCGTTTCTAAAAAGACCAGGTTGGATGATGAGAAGTTCTTGGTTTTGGTTTTTATCACCTAACCGAACATAACCTTCGATGAGGTTGATATAAACCGTTTGTAAGTCACGTAATAATAAATAAACGAGTCGATGTGGTTGAGATTTGTAACTGTTTTTGACAGTTTGGCTTTTTGCCGATTCCGGCATATGGTGAGCCATAAAATCATCTACAACATGGTTCAAAAAATCAAAACTGATTTTTCCTTTGTCATCAATTGAAAAATATCTGGATCTAAGGTTTTGTAATTCTTCTTTTTTGAAGGTTCTTGTGTTGATATCGTCGGAAATTTTGGCTACAGTGATTTCTACTTCTTTTTGGATCTCACGTGCTGCTTGGAATTTATGTTCTTGGATGGGCGGAACTCGTAAATCGGTTACAATTTCTGGCCATGTAAACATTTTTTTCTTTGCTACAATATAAAAGGCTGTAATCGCATCAGATAACTTCGGTTTGTTGTTTTCTAAATTGATCGCATAGTTCACACCTTCCATGATTTTGTTTAGTTTGGGTGTGAGTTTTTCATCCATCTTTACGATGTCTGGTAGGTTGGACAATATGATATCTTTTGCATCATCTCTTTGTAAAAAACGTACATAAAACATCTGCATTTTAAGGGAACGTTCCAAAAAAATCTCTGCAGAAATTTTATCCAAGATGAGTGCATCAAGCGATGCAAAGGCATTGAAAAACTTATTAAAATTATTGATGATATTGTAAACGAGTGGTGTCCAAATCCTCCAACCTTGTTGTTCTGAAACACGAAGGGCTTGGATGGTTGGAATGAGGACATCTTCTTTGAGTCCACGAAAAATTTTTTCCACATTGTTGGAGATGGCTGGATTTCTTCCAAATAAACCGATATCTATAGTTCCCGTTTCTTTGGCAAATTTACCGATGGAACTGTTTGCATTGTTCCCTCCGCCAAAAAGTCCTGCAAGAAGTCCTCCACCTTGTTTCTGTTCGGTGGCCTTTTTTCTTGCGGGATTCTGTTTTTGTTTGGCACTGTCTACCGTGACTAAGTCACTGGATCGTTTTGGTTTTGGATCGGGAGTAGAGGTGCGAGAAATCACTTCTCTTTTTGGTTGTTCTCTCTCTGGTAAACCACGGTCACGGCTGTCTTCTTTTTTGGGTTTGTTTTTATTTTCGTAGTCTTCGTCCACTTTCCGGATCAGATCAATCCGTATGAAGACATCGTTCGATTTTAAAATCGCTTCATCAATGAGTTGTTGGTGCTCAGGTGTCCTTGTTTTGCGATACAAATCTGCAAAAACACGATGCGCTTCGGTACGAGAAACTGGTGTCACAATTACTCCTTTTGGTTGAGAGGGTTCTCAACAATCTGTGAGCTTGTGGGAGGTTGGAAGTTAAAGAGTCCAGTTCCGAGACCAATATTGGTAGCAATGCCTGAAAAAGCAATTTCTGTGATTTCTTCGTCGGAACGTTTCATTTTGAGAACACGGGGGAGGTCGTTATCAGAGACGACTAAAATGATTTCATTATAACGTTTGGTAGTAGAAGTGAGACGAAATGTTCTACCGCTAACAGTCACGTTTTCGTAACCAGATAATAATCCGCCAAGTCCACCGGAAACACCTTTCAGGTCTTGTTTCCCTGCAATTGAGGAATCAGGATTATAGAACCATAAAATCCTGCCATTGGAAGAGATGATCCTTCCATCGCTGAACCGAACATGGAGTTGGTTTGGGCTTTTGTAAGAAACGACGCCAGTCAGGCCACCATTCACAGTGACAGAGGCACGAAAACTTTCAAGGGAGTTCATTCTGCCGATGACGGCATTGAGACGATCTCGTCCATCCTCTGCCCAAAGGGAACCCCATTGGACAGAGAAAAGGAGAACAATCTGGATTTTGAGAAGGAAATTTCTCAAAGTTAGATGGTTCGTATTGGGAATTAACCCAATACTTTTTTGAATTCAGAAGTAAGTGCAGGCACTACTTCAAACAAATCAGCGACAACACCGTAAGTTGCTACTTTGAAGATCGGAGCATCTCCGTCTTTATTGATCGCAACGATGTATTTAGAAGATCCCATACCCGCTAAGTGTTGGATGGCTCCGGAAATTCCGCAAGCGATGTAACAGTTAGGGGAGACAGTTTTTCCTGTTTGTCCTACTTGGTGTGAGTGAGAAATCCATCCTGCATCCACTGTGGCACGGGAAGCACCAAGTGCTGCACCGAGTGTGTCTGCTAAGTCTTGGATGATTGGCCAGTTTTCTGGTCCTTTGATTCCACGTCCGCCAGATACGATGATAGAAGCATCAGCTAACTGCACTTTGTTTCCACCAGAAAGGTCTTTGGAAAGTGATTTTGTTCTCACTTCACCAGCAGAAGCGCCAGATTTTTCAACCGCACCTGCTCCTTCTTTTGGAGTTACTTCTTGTGAGTTCGCACGCACAGTGAACATTTGAATGTCAGAAGACACTTTGAAGTTCGCATACGCTTTACCAGAATAAATTGGTTTTTTTGCTACTACTTTACCACCGTCAACAGAAAGACCCACTGCATCCGCAACGATTCCTGCATTTGCTTTGATCGCTACTCTTGCAGAGTATTCTTTTCCTTGAGCAGAGTGTGGCATAAGAACCACTGCTGGTTTTTTCTCTTGGATCACGGCAAAAATACCGTTTGCATAACCTTCTGGTGAAAATTCACCGAGGTTTGCACCGATCACAGCGTCAGCACCAACTGCTTTTAAATCACCTGCAAACGCGTCAACGTTGTCAGTGATGATGAGAGTGTGAACTTTACCACCGATTGCATCCGCAATTTTGCGAGCTGCCGAGGTAAGTTCTTTTGAGATTTTTTTAAGTTCGCCGTTTTTTAATTCACCAACTACTAAAACATCAGCCATGTTCGTCTCCTTAGATGACCTTCGCTTCTTCGCGAAGAGCTTTTACAAGTTGAGATGCAAAACCTTGTGCATCTGCTGCTTCCAGTTTTCGACCAGCGATACGTGGAGGAGGTGGTTCAAGAGAAACAACTTCGAGTTTGGAACCAGTTGCACCGAGTTCTTCTGGTTTTTTCACATCGACTGGTTTTTTCTTCGCAGACATGATTCCTTTTAAACTTGGGTATCTTGGTTCGTTCAAACCTTTTTGCGCAGTCACAGCAAGAGGAGCAGAAGTTTCAACCACTTCAGTTCCACCTTCGATTTCGCGAGTTGCAGTTACTTTTTTACCATCAAACTCGAGTTTGAGAGCCATTGCTACGTGAGGGACATTCAATCTCTCTGCAATTTGTACGACAACTTGTGAGCTGTCAGTATCGATGGATTGACGACCACCAATCACTACATCTGCATTTTCTGCTTTGATGAAATTGGCAAGAAGTTCGGAAGTGTATGTAGAGTCAAAAGTTACATAGTCATCCACTTTTACATGAACGGCTCTGTCCACACCCATAGCGTAGGCAGTGCGAAGTGCTTCTACGACACGGTCCGGGCCGAGGGACACTGCGATGACTTCTCCACCGCTTTTTTCACGAATTCTGATTCCCTCTTCGATTGCAAATTCATCATAAGGAGAGATGATCCATTTTACGCCAGCTTCGTTGATCGATTTGTCACCGACCTTGATATTGGTTTCCGTATCCGGAACCTGCTTTACTAGAACAACAATTTTCATTCCTTAACCCCGTTTTCGTGGATTACCTTAGACCAGAAAACGAGAGGGAAGTCATAAGGGAAGTAATTTATTCTCGGAAGAAACTGTATTTGCTCCAATTATAAGCCCAAATGATCCAAACGATGACAACAAGGACATTCGCATCCGACCGGAGGTAAAATTGAAAACCAATGACCAGGGGAAGGAGGAGGAAAAGGATAAAAGCGAGTACGAGTACTAGGTGGGGAGTTTCTTTCCAGTGTTTACCGGCGTTTTGGATTTCAATGAGAAGGTTTCCCTTGGGACCCTCCACCTGGGAGCGAAATCGGAACCAGTAAAGTGAGCTCAGGAGAAAAAAGAGGAAAAGATGCAAAAAGAGAAATAACATAAACCCAACCTTATTTTTTAGCGGAGTCCAGAGAAGAAAAAAATGATCGCAGGTAAAAACATCGGAACATAGGAAAGTTCGGAAAATAACTTTTGGGAGGAGGGTTTTGGGATCAAATACCATGTAACCCCAAGCCACACGTAGGAAAGCCCCATTCCTAAAACGAAAACAAAAGGAATGGTTTGGGTATAAAAACAAAAACAAAGAAAACTAAACCCAAAGAGGAAAACCAAAATTGCAAAACCTTTTGCTAGGTTTGGAGAAAGCCAAAGGTTGAGAGTATTTGTATTTTGGAGTTTGTCTCTCTCTCTGTCGATTTGGTAAGTCAATAAAACATTGGAGAGCACATGGAGGAAAAAAAGTACAACGATTGGAGGTAGTCCTTTGGCATTCGAAAACGGAAGGAGGATTCCCCAGGTATAAAATACGGAAACCAAAATTTCCTTAGGAATGGGAGAGAGTTGTTTCACAACAAGAACTAGGGCCAAAAGAAAACAAATGAGGTAGGGATAGTTCTGGTAAAGGAATTTCCATTCCCAAACCAAACCGAGTAGGAGTGCTACCAAAAATGAAAACCCAATTGCCACTCGGATTTTAGATTGGTGCCGTAAATAAAACTGGGAACGAAGAGAGAGTGGGGCGATTTCTTTTTTAGCATCCCATAGGTGGTCTGCCAAATACAAGGCCCAAACAGAAATCAGATAAAACAAGAGTAAGGTAAGGTGAAGTTCGGTTTGGAAATACGCTGTGAAAAAAATTAAATTCGCAAAAACGGAAACCACAATATCAAAAGATAAATCAGAAAAAGCGAGTGAAACGTTAGATGCCCGATTGTTGTTTTTGTTTCGGAACATAGTTCATCTATTCCCAGAAGGAATCCAAAGGCAAAAAGAAAATTCCCTTGCCACAAAAACTTTCACAGTCTGAAATGTATGCCAATGTTCAGGTCCATTCGAAACGCCATTTATTCTGTATATTGTATCCGTGACCAATTCCCCAAGTATATGTCGGAATTACTTTTAGAAGAAGAAGAGATGGGAGCATTGTTTGCAGTTCGATTTCGGTATGTCATTGGATTTGCCCTCATTGCTAGTGCGTTTGCCAACCTAAGTAATATAGATACGATATGGGGTTATTTGGTCAACTTCATTGCCATCAGTTTCTATTTTATGAATACATTTGTACATTTGCATATTCTGAAAAAAAAGGATAGCAAATGGAAAACGAAATATGACTACATAAGTTTACTTGTAGACAATGTTTTGATTACAATGACCATTTTAAACTGGTATTGGATCAAGGGAGATGGGAATCCAAATTTTTTGGTGAAAACCCCTCTTGTGATTTTTTATTTGTTACCTTTGTCATTGTGTTTGTTCCAATACCGATTTTCTCTAGTTGTTTTTAGTTTTGTTTGTTTTCTCATTAGTTATTATTCTTTTATCACTATCGCAATCCTTGATCCTGATGCACAAATTAGTTTGGATTGGACCAATTATGTGTTAGGTGATGAAATCATCCTATTAGATGCCCTTGTTTCCAAACCTGTGATTTTTTTGATTTTAGCTTTTGCGATATCCTATGGAATTTTTCGTAGTCTCAGGATGTTGTTAAAATTTGCTGCATCCGAAACACAAAAAACAACTCTCTCGCGATACTTCTCTCCTGATTTGGTTTCGGAAATTGTTTCCGACCCAGAGGTTATTGGCAAAGGAAAACGCCAAAAGGTAACGGTTCTATTTAGTGACATTCGAGGGTTTACTCAGTTTTCCGAACTTCTGGATCCCGAAGAATTATCTGTATTTTTAACAGAATTTCGTCGCAGAATGGTTCGTGTCATTTTCCAAAACAAAGGTAGTTTAGATAAATTCATTGGAGATGCAGTCATGGTTACCTTTGGAACTCCGCTTCCTTCAGAAATCCCTGGGGAAGATGTTAAGAATGCCGTGAATGCCGCATATGCAATGTTAAATGAATTAAAAATTTGGAATGCGGAAAGAAAATCCCAAGGCCAAGTAGAGATAAAAATTGGAATTGGAATTCATTCTGGTGAAGTGTTTTGTGGGAGCATTGGCTCAGAAGAAAGAATGGAATATACAGTCATTGGTGATACTGTCAATACGGCATCAAGGATTGAATCGGCGTGTAAAGAGATAGGTTCTCCACTTCTCATTTCGGAAGTAGTTTGGGATGAAATTGGAAAACCTTCTGAATGGAAGAAAAATGAAGGTGTATTACTTCCTGGTAGGGAACAAAAAATCAATCTATATGCTTATCAAAACGTATGAATTAGGTATTCAAATTTAATTTATAAACGGCATCGTGTAAGGCGGGATTGAGTTCTGGATCAATGATATAAATCACACGTGTTGTGCCAGCTTGTAGGGCTAAATCCATAATTGCTTTTCTACGATCAATTTTGATGCTCTTTAAATCAAAGTCTGCAATTTTAAATTTGATCCCTTTTTGGAACACAGGATTAATGCTACAAATCCTTTGGAGTTTAGGTCTTGTTTGGTATCGGCCTACATCCAAAACAAGGCAAATGTCAAAGTGAGCACGTTTTTCTGAATCGACAGAAGCAGTGATCACAAAGTCACCAAAGTTAATGATGTTTTCGTTATTGGTGAGGGAACTTCCAACATAATCAAGGAGGTGGCGAATGTTTTTGTTGCTATAAGAAAAAAACGAATCGTTTAGAATCATTTTGAGTGCAGTAGAAGATTTAAAAGCAGGTCTCCAAGGTTGGTTGGAAGTTAGGGATGCGTATTCACTTGCGAGTGATAAAATCGCAATGTCTTCTTCAAAACTAGAAGTTGTCACATTATTTTCTTGTAAGTGTAATTGTAATTCGATATCTTGAGTGATCCTTTCTTTTCCCACTTCTTTGTTGTATTTATCACGAACTGACATGAGTTTGGTGAAAAGTGATCTTGGGTCTGGGAAGTTATTGTTCACCCCATTACCTCGGTAAGGTCTGTGGTGATTTAAAATCAGAGTTCGAACATGGGATTCAACTTCAGGAGCAGGAAGGGTCATTAAATAACTAATGATAGGGTGTTGTTGCACAACAGCGTATTCTTCTTTTGTGAGTTTTGGAGTTTGTTTGACTTCAAGCCTAGAATACCCAACATCCATCAAATAACTAGCCATCATAAGGCTTAAGTGGTCTTTTTTATTGGATTCTTCTTTCCCTTCGTTCACAATTTTACGTGTACGAACCTTCATTCCCATGGCGACAACTGTCCGTTTTGTCATAAGCTCTGACTCAACGGAAACACCAGCTACACTTAGGATTTCTAAGATATTAAATATTCCCAATTCAAAATCAGGATTACTAGTAAAATCGGTGAGAAGTTCATTCACAGAGTTTTGTACAAACACTGCTTGGTCAGAGGAAAAGGATGTTTTGCGTAAATCTTCAATTAACGCCTGCGATTGTTTGGCGAAACGAGCGGTTTTTTCTATGTCGAATAATTTTGTAGTACGACCTGGTTCCAAGTAAGGTTTATCGGAATGATTAGGTTTTGATTTTTTTAATTCGGAAATTAAAAAGTAAACTCCTTGCATTTCAAACTTTAAGAGTTTACCAAAGTCTGCTTCCGTTGGATTTCTTTTTTTATGAATTAAAATTTGTCCGTCTTTATTGTATAAATCGAGTGGGATGTTTTGGTTTTTCCGAAAACTATTTAATGATTCTTCGGTTAACTCAAATTTTGCGAGCTTGTCTCTAGGTACTATATTTGTATCATTTGTGCTCATAGGAAACTACAACCATTCGACTAGTTTAACTTTATGAATGTTTAGGCGATGATGTATCATCTTCCTTAAATTGTAAATTCATTCCTATGTTTTGAATCTCATTTTTATTTTTAGGGAATTTCCGTAAGTAGTAATCCTAATCTATAATAGTGGATCTTCTTTTTCTCGTAACAATTGTAACCAATCATAAAAAGATGTGTCAGGAAAGATACATATGATAATATACGTTAGGTGATTTACGAACATTGTCATTTTGATTTGTCATATTTCGAAAATTCGATGTTCGTTTTTGGAATAAAATGCAACAAATGTAGACAATTGACTCTGATTTTTTCGTTTACAGTTTCAGGAAAAGTACGGAAAAATCTTCTCTATGAGCATTCTTACGACCAAAAAATCTTCTTATGATTTATTCAATCCAACAGAAGACCATTTAGCCCTACGACAATCCGTTGCATCTTTTGCAGAACGAGAACTAGACGAACAAGCGAAAGAGAATGATGAAACGGAATCGTTTAATGAGATGTTATTCAAACGACTTGGTTCCGAACTCGGAATTTTTGGAATCACAGTACCGGAAGAAGAGGGTGGTCATGGACTTGATCCTCTTGCCTCTGTTATCATCCACGAAGAGATGAGTCGTTTTGATCCAGGTTTTACTCTTTCTTATTTGGCTCATGAAGTTCTTTTTGTGAACAATTTCTTTTATAGCTCTAATGCTTCGCAACGTAGCCGTTACCTCAGTAAAGTCATCACTGGAGAATGGATCGGAGGAATGGGTATGACCGAACCAGGTGCGGGAACAGATGTTCTCGGCATGGCAACTCATGCTGTCAAAAAGGGAGATCGTTACATCATCAACGGTGTCAAACAATACATCACAAACGGTTCCGTGGGCCAGGTTTTTGTTCTTTATACAAAGTTAGATAAAAATGCAAAAAAAATGACTTCATTTGTGATCGAGTCGTCTTACAAAGGTTTCTCGGTCGGAAAAAAAGAAGAAAAAATGGGAATGCGTTCTTCTCCCACAACCCAACTTGTTTTTGAAGATATGGAAGTCCCAGAAGAAAATTTGCTTGGGGATGAAAACGGTGCCATCACTCATATGATGCGTAATTTGGAAATCGAAAGGGTAACACTTGCGGCACAATCGCTTGGGATTGCTCGTCGTTGTGTGGACATCATGTGTGATTATACGGTCCGACATAGAGAAGCTTTTGGAAAAAAACTCATGGAGTTTGGACAAATCCAAAGGTTGGTTGCAGAGTCTTATGCAGATTACCAAGCAGCGAGAGCCCTTGTTTACCAAGTCGCAAGTGAGCTTGGACCAGATGTTCGTAATTCTCTTGGCGCTGCGTCTGCAAAACTCGTTGCCACACAAATGGCAGAACGTGTTTCAAGAAACGCCATACAGGTATTAGGTGGTTATGGATATTGCCGAGAATACCCTGTTGAGAGGCTCCACAGGGATGCAATCCTTCTTAGTATAGGTGGTGGAACGAACGAAGCTATGCAAAAGAACATTGCAAGTGATCTCAAAAAACTTTGGTCGGAGTGATAGGACAAATCATCTAAACTAAAACTTTTTTCCCATTCGATTTTTATGCCAGTCTACTACTTACATGGAAAAAGAATGGGATGTGATTGTCCTTGGCTCTGGGCTTGGTGGGCTCACTGCTGCCTTATCGTTTGCAAACAAAGGCAAACGAGTTCTTGTGCTCGAAAAAAGTATCTCTCCAGGTGGTTCTGCTTCAAGTTTTTGGAAAAATGGATTTTTATTTGAATCTGGAGCCACAACTCTTGTTGGTTTTGAACCAGGTCTTCCGATGGATCGACTCACAAAGGAACTTGGAATCCAATTCCCAATCCTACCCATAGAAAGGTCAATGGTAGTTCACTTTCGTGGAAAAACCATTGAAAGGTATAAAGATAGGACTCTATGGATGAATGAAGCCAAACGAGTATTTGGTGGTGGATTTCGAATGGTTTTGTTTTGGAAATTGTGTTTTTTCCTGTCTGATCAACTTTGGAGTTTGTCAGCAAGATACAAATGGTTTCCCTTTCAAAATCTACGCGAGGTTTTACTCAGTTTAAAAAAGTTTCACCCATTTGATCTGATTGTTTTACTGTTTTCACTGGTATCCGTACGATTTGTACAACGTCTATTTTGGTTACACAGAAATGAAGAGTGGAACCAATTTTTGGATGAACAACTTCTCATCACAAACCAATCCGTTTCAAAAAATGCACCTTTTTCCATTGCAGCTGCTGGACTCACGTATCCGAATTTACAAAATTATATCGTGAATGGCGGGATGTTGGAATTATCCCAAACACTCATCAAACGACTTCGTGAATTAGGAGGAGAATTCCTTCCCAAACAAGAAGTGATCCATTTAACAAAAAAAGTTTGGGAGGATCATCCAGGAATCAACAACAACGAGAAGTTAGGTGCTCACACCTTCTTTCCATCTAACCCTAAAACAATTTGGGAAGTGAAAACAAAAAATAGAGAACGTTCTGTTTTTTCTGCACCCATCCTAGTATCAAACCTTCCGATTTGGAACCTGGTCACAATCTCGGAAAGTTTACCAAAATTGGAAAAGAAATCCAAACAAATGGAAAAAGGGATATGGGGTGCCTTTACTATGGGAATCGCCATCCAAGTTGGTTCACTAAAACATTCTCTGCAAAAGGAATGCCTACACCACCAAATCCATATGGACGTATCTCTCCCTCACGGTGGAGGGCGATCGGTGTTTGTATCCCTTTCACACCCAGATGATACACTACGATCCAAAGATGGGATTCGGATTTTATCGGTTTCGACTCATTTAGAAAATCCTGAGAATTGGAAACGTGACAAAAATTACCAGATTCGGAAAAAAGAAATCGAATCCCAGATTCTATCTACTTTGGAAAAAAACTTTGATTGGTTCAAACTGCAGAATATCTTGTTTTACCATTCTGCAACACCTGTTACATGGCAAACTTGGACGGGGCGCAAATGGGGACGTGTCGGAGGAATCCCTTCCTTTTATTTTTTGAATCCTTTTCGAATGGTATCCAATCGATCAGAAGATCCAACAGTTTTACTGACGGGTGACACAGTGTATCCGGGCCAAGGGATTCCTGCTGTGGTGCTTGGTGGACTCAATGCCGTGGAACAATTTGAATCCCGAAAGTTCGGTTGATTTCCGAACCGAATCCTAGAGCCTGGGCGAAACGATGGTTCGCCTTCCAAAGATTCACATCAAAGTGCCAGGAACTTCTGCCAATTTAGGTCCTGGGTTTGACCTCATGGGCCTTGCCCTTGACATTCATAACGAATTCGAATTCCAATTTTCAAAAGAAATTACAGAAACCAAAACAGAATTAAAAAATGGAAAAACCTTACCGTTCTCCAAAAAAGAAGATTTGGTTTTGTCTTCTTATTTGTCTTATTTTTCGAAATTCACAAAGAATATCTCACCACCACCTTATCATTGTAAAATGACATTGGCTTTGCCATTAAAGGGTGGGCTTGGTTCAAGTGCATCAGCGATTGTGGCTGGACTCTGTTTGGCAAAAGAAGTCCACAAAAGGTTAAGTCCCGAGTCTTTGCCAAGAGAACAAGAGTTTACTCAATACTTAGCTGAATTTGAAGGACATCCTGACAATACACTTCCTGCTTACCTTGGTGGATTCGTTTTTGCATACTCTACGTTTGGTGAGACATTGCGTTATTTTCGAAAAAAGTTCCCATCATCAGTTTCCATATTTGTCCTAACACCTGAGTATTCTGTTTCTACAGAAGAATCAAGAAAAACTCTTCCCAAATCATATGTGACTTCAGATGTCATATTTAACCTTTCACGAATTGGTGCATGGATGCATTTTTTGGATAAACGTAAGTTTGGTGACCTACTTGTTGGATTGGAAGACAAGATGCATACTCCCTATCGAATTCCAAACTCATCGCCTCTTTTTCCTTTAGCTGATACTTTAAAACAAGAAGGGATTGGTTATTGTTTGTCCGGTTCTGGTCCGAGTTTACTTATTTTCTTAGAACGAAAGGCATTAAAATCAAAGTTACACGAATTGGAATCAAAAGTATCAAAGATCATGAAGGAATCAGGCATCACATATCAATTCCGTAGGGTAAAACCTGATGGGGTAGGTGTACGAATCAAAATGAAATAAAGATGTTTTCTAACCAATGAATGGTTAGATGAATTTATTTTGTGTAATTTATTCTTCCTCCGCTCCTTCTTCTTTCCCGAAGCCATAAACATCCCCTCGAAACCGAACTTTTCGGTTGATCCCTGGTTGGATTTTACCAACTTCAAAGGTGAACTTCATCCTTTCTTTTCCTGATCGATTGAAATAAAAGGAAGATGTAAGTGAAATTTCGATATAGTTTACCATTCTATCTTTTGTAATTTTATCAGAGATTCTAAATTCAGCTGGGTGACCAATGATCTCATAAGAATCGAAGGACTCTTTGGATTCCATTTTTCCATAATGTTCCATTCTTGGTGGTTTATAAAAACTTGGTCCGTTTTTTAAAACAGTTATCGTATAATCTTCGCTATCTCTACTTTTTTTGAATTGGAAAATCAAATGATCTTCTGTGATGGCATTACATCGTGTTGCCAATTGGCCTGTTTTACAACCAACATGGAAACTTGCAAATCTGGAAAGTTCATCCACTACTAAATCATATTTATCACCTGTTTGGACAGGGATAAATCGATCCGATTCTTGTCTCATGAAGATCGGATGGATGAATTGGTTGTACACAACAAATCCCAGTCCTAAAATGGAGATTGTAAGCACACCACTGAGGACTAGGACAAAACTATCTAAAATGGCAATGCTTAAAAACAAAATTACCTTTTTGTATCAACCTTATGGCTTTTTGTTTCCGGAAGAGGAGTTCTTGTCACAAGGGAAAGAAGGTCCTTCACTTCTTCCGGAGAAATGATTTGGTTTAATTTTTCTTCTAGAGAAGCCGGTGTCGGTTTTAAAACCAAATCTTCCGGTTTTACTTTTGGTTCCGATTTTGTTTTGGCTTCTGTTACAGGCACTTCGTTGTTATTTTTTTTAGGGAAAGATTCCTTTCCTTCCTCCGACTGTTTTCCCGTTTGAGTGGGAAAGGTAGGGGGGATGGATAGGCCGGGATTCCCTTGGATATTGATTGTATTCATAGTTCCCAAACCTCCGTGTTCAGGATCGAAAATTGAAGAAAAAACTTTCCTTTTCCCTCCCTCAGATTTTCGGTCAAATCGAGGTTCGCTTTAGCGAAAATCGAAACATTTTTTAGGATTTTTACGTTTGATTGCCCGCTTTATGGCCGGGAAGCTGGCAGAGATGGAAAATAATTTTAAATCGTGGATGGCTTCGCCCATCTCTAAAATCTTCATAGGGACCAATTTGGTCTTTGCCGTGCTTTTTTTAGTCAGTGTTCCTTCATTTGTGAAAGAATACATCACCCAAGATGCAGTGAGTATCGGTGGAAAAAAATACGACTTGAGTGACGTGAAAGACTCCTCACCGATTGCTTATTCCAAATTCCAATCTGAATACAAAGCCCTTCTCAAAAATACATTTGGTGAATTTGCTCAAGACAAATTATTTGAACTAGTTGCAAAAGATAAAAACATCAAACCTTCTGAAGTTTTAAACGAAGGATTGGTTTTAAGAGAACCTTCGGAAGAAGAAATCTTAAACGTATATATGTCTAACAAAGCGCAGTTAGGTGGAAAATCTCTCGCTGAAACAAAAGAGAAAATTGTTGGATTTTTAAAAAACCAACAAGAACAAGAACACAGCAGAAACAAATACCGTGAGATTATCACAAAATACCCAGTTGATTTTTTAATCAAAGAACCTGAATCGATCCGAGTGACTGTGGATGAAAAAAATAATCCAAGTATGGGACCAAAAGATGCAAAGATTACAGTGATTGAATTTTCAGATTTTGAATGTCCATTCTGCAAACGAAGCCAAGATGTGAACCGCCAACTCCGAGAAAAATACAAAGGGCAGATCCGATGGGTATTCCGTGATTTCCCTCTCCCATTCCACCAAGATGCAATGTACGCTCACATGGCAGCAAACTGTTCTATCGAGGAAGGAAAGTATTGGGATGTATTTAATGTTTTATTTGATAACAGTGGTAATTTGAGTAAATCAAATGTAGATTCATTGGTTTTAAAAACAGGATTGTCCAAAGACAAATACCAAGCTTGTATGAAAGACCAATCAAAGTTAAAAAGTGAAATCGATGTCGATATCCAAGATGGACAAAAAGTAGGAGTCAGTGGAACACCTGCATTTTTTATCAATGGTATCTTTGTATCGGGTGCTTTACCTTTTGAAAACTTCGATGAGATCATCCAAAAAGAACTGAAACAATAAAGATTTATAAACCAAAAAGGAAAAATTATATGAGCAAAAAAGTAAAAGTTGCTGTAACAGGTGCGGCCGGACAAATCGGATATGCACTCTTATTTCGTATCGCTTCAGGACAAATGTTTGGACCTGACACAGCTGTCGAACTCCAGTTATTAGAATTGGAACAAGCGCTCCCTGCAGCGAAAGGTGTCATCATGGAATTGGATGACTGTGCGTTCCCATTGCTCGAAAAAGTATCAGTGACTTCTAACTTAGACGAAGCATTCCGTGATATCAACTGGGCACTTCTCGTAGGTTCTGTTCCTAGAAAAGCAGGTATGGAACGTGGTGACCTTCTCAAAATCAATGGTGGTATTTTTACAACCCAAGGAAAAGCGATCGAAAAAAATGCAGCAAGTGATGTAAGAGTTCTTGTTGTAGGTAACCCTTGTAATACGAATGCACTCATTGCAATGAATAATGCAAAAGGTGTTCCGTCTGACAGATGGTTTGCGATGACAGGTCTTGATGAAAATCGTGCAAAAACTCAATTGGCACAAAAAGCGGGAGTCCTTGTAAAAGATGTTTCCAATGTTGCGATTTGGGGAAACCACTCTGCAACTCAATACCCAGACTTTTATAATGCAAAAATCAAAGGAAAACCAGCAACTGACCTAATCAGCGACGAAGCTTGGTTAAAGGGAGATTTTATCTCTACAGTTCAAAAACGTGGAGCTGCTATCATTGCTGCAAGAGGAGCTTCTTCTGCTGCTTCTGCTGCCAATGCAGTGGTCGACACAGTACATAACATTGTAACTCCAACAAAACCTGGAGATTGGTTTAGTGCAGCTTGTCATTCCAATGGTGAGTATGGTGTAGACAAAGGACTTATCTTTGGATACCCTCTCAAATCTGATGGAAAAAAAGTAGAGATCGTAACTGGCCTTGAAATCAATGCTTTCGGTAAGGAAAAATTTGATATCACACACAATGAATTAAAAGAAGAAAGAAACGAAGTAAAAGATATGTTAGGTTAAACTCTAACACAGATTTCCCTACTGAATTGACTGGTAGGGATTTTTTCTGACTTCGAAGCCCACTTGGTGAAATAATCCCAGTGGGCTTTTTTTGTTTGTCCGAAAAATTCTGTATCTTAGTTCAATGCCTTCATTCCGAATCCAACACTTGCATAAAACGAATTGGGTCTTCGAAAAATGGCAAATGACCACACTGGTCAAGGACTGTTCGTTTCACTCCAGGAAATCTTTCTATGATTGTATCCCATGTATAATAAGGAGCTACTTGGAAATCATACTTTCCTAATATGAGTTGGATTGGAAGTTTTAAGGTCGATAGGTAATTTTCGACATTGATCTCGACAAAAACTTTCCCAAACAAATAATCAAACGCTAGTTTGTTGGTTCTTACTCCATCCCATAAATGAGTAGAGTCCATTTTTAAATCATAAAAACCGAGTGCATCTTGGCTCACACAAAACAAATTAAAAAAGTTCGGAAGGCCTTCAGGATGTGATTCAATTAGATTTTGGAATTTGTTTTGGAGTTGTCTGTGTTTTTCTTTTCGTTCTTCTGTGGCGAAGGAAACAAAGTATGTTTCTCGTTCCAAGAGGGGGACACCATGGTTTGGGCCTGTCGCTACCATCACGAGTGTATTAACACTGTTTGGGTATTTTTTTGCATACGTTAAAGCCATGTATCCATGGCCTGAGTGGCCAAGGATTGTACAGGCAGGAATTTCCAATTGGTTTTGGAAAAAGTAAAAATCATCCAATACCAGATCCAAATCATACGTGGATTCGTTTTCGGAAGTAGGATCTATACGGTTTGCAAATCCTCTATGATCCACAACCGTGATGTGATACTGTGATGCCATCTCCTCTGGGATCACCCTTGGGTAGTAAAGAGCACTTCCTAGCCAGTAGAGGTTTGGTCCGATTGTTTTGTTTTGTGCGATTAAAAAATCAAATCCATCCCTTTGGATTGTCTGATATTTCCATTCCATAACATTCCCTTTCACCATACTTGGTGAGTTTTTATTTTCTATATAGTTGCTATATACAACTATATAGTTGCTATATGCAACTAAAAAACTTGCCAATTCCATCATTTAATTTAAGATTGGGGAATGAATGAAATTTTTTCCTATTTAGGCATTCACTTAAGTGAAACTTTACTCCAGATGCGGAAGTTTCTCGCAAACGAGTTTGAAACGAATCGAGTAGGGATGCGATTTGAAGAATGGATCCAACTGATTCCTCTAATGGAAAAGGAAAGTTTGAACCAAAAAACCTTAAGTGACCGATTGGCCAAAGATAAAACCACAATCTCTAGGTTAGTTGATAGTTGGGTAAAAAAGGGATGGGTCAAACGAATCCAATCGAGTGAAGACAAACGAAGTTTTAGCTTAAAATTAACAACCAAAGGGAAATCCATATGGGAGAAGGGGATTCCTGTTGTCAGAGAAGCAGATTTAGTCTTTAAAAAAAATCTGAGTGAGGAAAATGAAAAAGAATTGTTTGTAACTCTCTTTAAGATTCAAACTTCGATTCAGTTTTCAGAAACAAAAAACGTTCCTTATTAGAACTATCCAAAATCTTCTTTGAGGAAACAAATCCTAAACGATTGGCCAATGTTTCTAATTCTTGGATATAACCTGGATGTGTTTCCATTAGAAACCAACCACCTGGTTTTAATCTTCTCTTAACGGAATCAAATAATTCTCGATGAAAGGAGAGTATATCAGAAACAAACAATGCTAGGTGTGGTTCATACTCCAAAACATCTGGCATAATGTCTTTTTTTTCAGATTCTGGGATATAAGGAGGGTTAGAAACAATGACGTCAAAACGTAATTCATTTGGCAGAGAATTGTCCAGACTCGAAACATAAAACTGAACGTCTGTTAGTTTGTATTTGTCGGCATTTGTTTTACTGGTTTCGATTGCCTTTTCTGAAATATCAGATAACACAACAAGATTTGGTTTTAGAAGTTGTGATAAACTAAGACCAATACAACCACTTCCCGAACACAAATCCCAAATTTGTATTCCATTCGGAAATTCGTTTGCGAGTGTTTCTTTTTGTTTCATTAGAAAATCAACGAGTTCTTCCGTTTCTGGTCTCGGGATGAGAACATCTTCTGATACAAAGTATTCAAATTGGTGGAATCCTTTTTTCCCAGTGATGTAGGCTACGGGTTTTCGTTTGCTTCGTTCTACAATTCGTTCCCTGTACAAATCAATTTCTTTGGGAGAAAGTGGCATTTCGAATTGGGAATAGAGTTTGATACGAGGTAAACCAAGTAGGTCCGAGAGAAGCCATTCAGCATCGACACGAGGGTTTGGAATTTCTTTTTTTTCCAGAAATTCTGTGGAACGTTTGAGATAATAAAGTAAGGTTCCTGGTTGTTCCGCCATGATCTTTTGCCCCCAACAGGATTCGAACCTGTGTCCCCAGTTTAGGAAACTAGTGCTCTATCCACCTGAGCTATGGGAGCTTTACGTAGGTTTACGTTTCTGATTCACTATCCTTTGAAAATCGGAGATATTGTGAATAACAATTTTATCTGGGTAGAGGTCAAGTTTCCCAGTTTTTACATATTGCATGAGGACTTTTTGGACTTCGCCCACGGGTTGGGCACACCAATTGGCAATGTCATCCACTGTTGCAGAAAGGATGATTTCATTATATACATCATTATTATACTGCTTCTCGTATAACATCACAAAGACGTCACAAACTTTTCCTACAATGTCATCCATAAGAAGGATCATCAGACGTCTTTTTTGGTCATAAATCCGAAAGGAAAAGATATGTAATAATTTCATCGCAAGAGCAGGGTTTTTGGTCATGAGCATCTCAAAGTTTGCACGATTAAAATTGAGAGCTTTGACTTCCGTCACAGCGATGGCAGTGGCCGATCTAGGTTGTTCTTCTAAAATTGCCATCTCTCCCAAAATATCACCTGCTTCCAAGACATCTAAGGTTTTGATACTTGTGCCTATGGTTTTTGTGATTTTGACTTTGCCTTCTTTGATGAGGTAAAAATCGTTACCAGGTTCGTATTCACAAAATAAAACTTCGTTTGGTTGGAAAACCTTTCCAAATTTCCCAAACATAGCTTCTAACATTTGGTCGTTCACTATCTACCTCCTTTGAGTTTGGATTTGGCATCTTCTGAGATACTGTCATCCATAGGAGGCATTTGTGTTACCTTTTGGAAGAGTTGTTTTGCTTTTTCTTTGTCCCCGGAGGCTTCTGTTGCGAGAGCCAAATGGTAAAGGTTTTCTTTGAGCAGTAGTCCTTTTGGATAACGTTTGATAAAACTGGAAAAATGAGAAATGGCACTTGGATAATCTTTTGCTTTAAAACTAGATTTTCCCATATAAAAAAGTGAATTTTCAACAAACTGTTCTTCTTCTTGAGTCACTGAATCAGTTCGATCGGATACAGTTTTGAAGAGTTCAATCGCATCTGCATATTTCCCTGCATTCATGAGAGTGGATGCTTTGTCATATTGGGAAAGAATGGAATTTGGGTCCACACTGGAAGTGGCAGTTGGTGATTGGACTGCCATCGTTTTTAACATCTCTTGGAGTTTTCCTGTTTGGGATCCTGGTTCGGGCTTATAAACTAACTCTTGTATGGTGAGAGGGAATGGTGTTTTTTTGCGAGCTAAGTCTAAAAGTTGTTTGGCTCGGTCTAAGTACATTCCGTCCGGATAATGCTGGATGTATTTCTCAAATGCATAGGCTGCATGGTCAAAGTTACCATTTTTATAAAAAACTTCTGCAACGTTCATGAGCTCAAATGCTGGGTTCTTCGCTTCCCCTTGTCCGAGGATTTCCCTAACCTGTCTGTGCACTTGCCTCAGTTGGCTTGAGAATACTTTGAGCATTTTGATGATGAGATGGGTTTTATCTGAGACAAATTTTTCGAATTCAGGCACTTTGAAGACAAGCACTGTTGCAGCACCAATCACTTGCGCTGTTTCTTCCCTAGGGTAACGACCAATGGCACTCTTCACTCCGAAAAACTCACCGAGTTTTACATCCTCTTTGAGTTCCACTCCATTGATATTCGTGTAAGTTAGTACAACTCGGCCTTTTTGTAGTACAAAGATATCCTCTGCCTTGTCTTTTTCAAAATAGACAATGGAACCACCTTTATAATTTCGTACGATAGGACCTGACACTCATGCCTCGCTTGCGCTTCATTTTTAAAAATTAGGTAAAAAAGCCAAACTCTTTTTGTAACCGACACTGTCAGAAACTTGTTTCATGAGTTTTTTTGGTGAACCCGCAACCAACTTGTTTTTTCCTTCGATCGAAATTTCTTCTGTACCCAATCCAAACTCTTGGAAGAGTGACAAAAATTCAAGTGATCCATAAATGGGATAACCATCGATGACAACTAAATCAATGTGTTTCCAATGAAGTTCCGATACATTTAACTCAGAAGTTTTTTTCTCATCACTGATCACGACAAAATCACAATTTAAACCAGGCATTAGTGAATTTGGATTTCCCATCCGAAAGGCTTTTCTTGGATTTTCCGTAACCATTTTTAATAATGTTTCTTCAGGTAGTTCTTCACCGTATAATCCAAAATAAATGGATTTTGCAGTTTTTAGTTCTTCCAATAAATGATTGGATCCACTTGGAGAAGAATCTGTCCCCAAACAAACGTTAACTCCTCTTTCTAGGAAGAGTTTGATATTGGTAGTTTTTCCAAAGATGTGGAGGTTTGAAGTAGGGCACCAAACAATGGATGCACCTTTTTCTGCAATTTTATCAGCTTCTTTTGGTCCAAATGGCAAACAATGAACAAGAACAGAATGAGGCCCAAGAGCATCCATTTTTTCTAACATACGAAGGGATTGTTTGGAATCATCATCTAAACCTTCTGCTAAATGAGTGACAAAAGGAAGGTTTGCGTGTTCTGCCATTCTATATTCTAATGCAGGCCCTTCACCCCAATCCAAACTATAATTCCCTACGGAATGTGCTAAGGTATAATCCGATATCAATTTGACAGGTAAAATTCCTCGAAAGGGGTTTTGTACAAAATGAGGAATGTGATCAAAGACAGCCGTCACACCTGCAAATAAGTTTTTATAAGCACCGAGGTAGTATAAAATTTCTGGATCAATTTGTTGGCGTTCTGCAAACACACCTGAACTTTTATACAAATTATCATAGGATAACCAGGAAAGGTGTTTTTCTGTTCCACCTACTTTTGGTAAGTAACTGGCGAGCAAATGGTCATGTGAATTGATAAATCCAGGATAAAGTTTTTTCCCTTGTAAGGAAACTGTAAACATATCCTTGTTAGGTGTGATAGAGTCTTCGATACTTGTGATTTTTTCACCCGTAAACAGAAGATCTTTTGATTCCATTTTTCCATTTCGGAATAGGGAAGCAGATTGTAACAAAATAGGTCGGGTCATTCAAACCCCCTTTGTAAGATGAGTTCAGGATTTAAATTGGTTTTGTTTTGGTTGATTTGGAAATACAATCCCTTGTCTTTTGCTAAAATTCCCAATCGATCTTTTGCATTCACATGTTGGCCTTCTGTGACTTGGATCCTTTCTAAATTTCCGTAAACGGAATAAAGTCCGTTTTCATGTTCTAATATCACAAAGTTTTCATACCCATCCATATAATCTACATGTACGACTTTCCCTGAAAAACTGGCACGGACAAGAGAGGAACTCCCTCTTTGGAATTGAATTCCTTTATAAGGGTCATACGTAAGTTCAGAAAACTTCTTTTGGATTTTTTCTTTTTGTCCAAGAGGGAAGGCTATTTTTTCTTTTATCTTTGTTTCAGACGAAATGGATTTGGTTTCCTTATCTCTTGGAATTCGTAATTTTTCATTTTCGAACAAATTTTCGGCAGTGGTCCTTCCATTTAACTTTGCCAAGGTTTCGGCAGGAACATTCATTTTACGAGCGATTCCATACCAAGAATCACCTTTGACAACTCGGTATGTCATTTGGTTTGTTTGGTTGGGAGTTTGTTTTTGGATTTGTTTGGAAAGGATGGGGAAGGTGATCAGTACCAAACCAAAACTGAATATGATGCCTTGTTTTCGCATAATTCCCTAAGGCAAGTATCGACATGAAAAAGCGGGAGGGCAATAAAAAAGGCGGGAGAAACCCGCCTTTTCCAAAACCAAACAGATTGAAAGGACGAAGTTTTATTCTTCGTCTTTGTTGTTGACTTTGTATTTTTTCATTAGCTCTTCCGCTACGTTTCTTGGAACAGGAGCATACTTGGAGAATTCCATAGCAAACTCGGCTTTTCCTTGGGTAGAGGAACGAAGAACAGTCGAATAACCAAACATATCAGCAAGAGGAACTTCTGCTTCAATTTTTGCATAACCGTTCTCTTCTGTTGTGTTTAAGATCATACCACGTCTTTGGTTCACAGAAGCAAGGATCGCACCTTGGAATTCAGTTGGACCTTCCACTTCCACACGCATGATTGGCTCGAGGATGATTGGTGCTGCTTTTGAGAAACCTTGGCGGAATCCGTAACGAGCTCCAATTTGGAACGCCATATCGGATGAATCCACATCATGGTAAGCACCATCATTGATCACACAACGAACTCCTATGATAGGGAATCCAATGAGGGATCCTCTTTCCAAACAAGAACGGAAACCTTTATCACAAGATCCGATGTATTCACGAGGGATAGATCCACCCACGATTTTATCTACGAATTCGTAGTCTTTTCCTTCTTCTTGTGGGATTGGTTCGATGTAACCAGCCACACGAGAGAACTGACCTTGACCACCCGTTTGTTTTTTATGAGTGTAATCAAATTCTGCCGATTTCGTGATGGTTTCACGGTAAGCTACCTGAGGTGCACCAGTCACAAGGTCCACACCATACTCACGTTTCATACGTTCGATGTAAACTTCGAGGTGGAGTTCTCCCATCCCTTTGATGATGGTTTGACCGGACTCTTTATCAATTTCCGTTTGGAAGGTTGGGTCTTCTTTTGTGAAACGGTTGAGAGCTTTTGCAAGGTTTGGAAGTTGTTTTGACTCTTTACATTCAATGGTAAGAGAGATTACAGGGTTTGGAACAAACATAGACTCCATAGTGAGTTTTGTTTTTCCATCAGTGAATGTATCCCCTGATGCACAATCGATACCAAATAGAGCAACGATATCTCCCGCTTCCGCTTTTGAAATATCTTCCATTTCGTTTGAATGCATACGAACAAGACGTCCAATGTTGTGGCGTTTGTTGTTAGATGAATTATAAATCGTCATCCCTTTTTCGAGTCTACCTTGGTAAACACGAACATAAGTTAACTGACCGTAACGACCGTCTTCCAATTT
Organism: Leptospira levettii; assembly: GCF_002812085.1. Taxonomy (NCBI): domain Bacteria; kingdom Pseudomonadati; phylum Spirochaetota; class Leptospiria; order Leptospirales; family Leptospiraceae; genus Leptospira; species Leptospira levettii. Next base: position 54,250 of record NZ_NPDM01000008.1, on the reverse strand, counting down.
GAAAGCAAGACATACGAGTGGTTTTTCTGGATCAGAATCTAAAATGAGTTCGTTTTCTTCGTTTCCAATCTCTTTTGCTGTGTTTTCAACATCATAAGGAGATGCAAGGTAGTCTGCGACTCCATCCAGAAGTCTTTGAACTCCTTTATTTTTGAACGCAGATCCCATAAACACAGGAACAAATTTAAGTGCAAGGACACCACGACGAATCGCTTCTTTGATACGAGCCTCAGAAGGAGTTCCTTCTAACATCTCTTCTGTGAGTTCATCACTAAAAAGTGACACTGCATCAAGGAGAGCCTCACGTTTTTCGTTCGCTTGGTCTTTTAATTCATCTGGGATGTCAGTGATTTTGATATCTTGTCCGTTTGGACCTTCAAAGTAATATGCCTTCATTTCCACAAGGTCAACAATTCCTTTCAGATCGTTTTCGAGTCCGATCGGAAGTTGTACTGCATGGGCATTGAGGTGGAGTTTTTCACGGAGTTGGTCAATCACTCTCCATGGGTTTGCACCTGTTCTATCAAGTTTGTTGATAAAGGCAACACGTGGAACGTTGTAACGTTTCATCTGACGGTCAACCGTGATGGACTGAGATTGAACTCCCGCAACACCACAAAGAACCATAATCGCAGAGTCAAGTACACGAAGGGAACGTTCTACTTCAATCGTGAAATCAACGTGGCCCGGAGTATCGATGATGTTGATGGTAATGTCTTTCCAGGTAGCATAAGTAGCTGCTGACTGGATAGTGATCCCTCTTTCTCGTTCGAGGTCCATACTGTCCATAGTGGCACCCACACCGTCTTTTCCACGTACTTCGTGGATGGCGTGAATTTTGTTCGTATAAAATAAGATACGTTCTGTTAGGGTTGTTTTCCCAGAGTCAATGTGTGCGGAAATCCCGATATTACGGATTCTTTCCAATTTTGGATCACGTTTGGTTGCTTGCGTCGCAGAGGTCATATTTTCCTCAAAAATAAGGTTAAAGTTGAATTGATTCTACCAAAATCTGAAATGGACTGCGTTTGTAAAGTACTTGGGATTTTTGGTTAGCGGGAAAATCCTGGAGAAAGTAGAGAATAGGGAAATATGCCACTTGCTCGTTTCAATCGATTTTTTCGTACTTTGTCTTTTGCCCGAGTGGTGTGCCTTGGTTTTTTTGCCGCCATCTTACTTGGGTCGTTTGGCTTGTACATTTCGGAAGAAGGTGAGTTGTCCTATGTCGATAGTCTCTATCTCTCCGCCTCGTCCATTTGTGTGACGGGTTTGTCACCCATCCCCCTTTCGGGACTGAACTCCTCCACTCATTGGATCATGTTATTCCTCATCCAACTGGGGGGACTTGGGATCATCAGTTTTACGGTGATTGTGGGGTTTCTCATCACAAAAGGGATTTCCAGGAATGCTCGGTTTAATGCCTTTGTTGGTGCTGCCATTGACACCCAAACCGAAACAGAATCACTTGCCACCAATGAAGTGAACCGGATTTTACTTTCCATTATCAATATTTCTTTTTCGATCGAAATCCTTGGAGCCATTGGTTTATACCTCCATATGCCAGAAGGAGTGGAAGGGGAGAATACCCGTTGGTTTTTTTCCCTATTTACCGCAGTTTCTTCTTTCAATAACGCAGGTTTTTCGATCACAGATGACCTCAGTGCCTTACGATTGGATCCTTTTTCTCTGTATATCGTTTCCGGGCTTGTGATTTTCGGAGGGATTGGATTTCCTGTCATCATCCTACTCGAAAAAGTCTTACTCACGATCTTTGTGAGAATTGTTTACCGCATTGAAGTGGTCGCTGAGACCCTTATGATGGAAAAAGCTTTAAAAACAGGGAATGTCCCTCGTTTTTTGTTATTACCTGCACAGTTTTCTGCTATTTTAGAAAATCGAATTGAAGAATACAACAAACACTTACGCGGAGAAACCACGCGGATCCAATCTAAACTTTTGGTGTATGGGTCTTTTGCTCTCTTGTTATTTGGATTCCTTGGAATTTATTTCTTAGAAAGGAGTAACCCTCATACCTTTCATGGCATGGAACTAGTCGATAAAATTTCCAATGCATTTTTTATGTCAGTATGTTCCCGAACGGCAGGTTTTTCGACCATGGACCTTGGCCATTTGAATGATGCGACTGTGATCATCATCACCGTACTTATGTTTATTGGTGGTGGTCCACAAGGGACTGCGGGTGGTATCAAAATCACAACTTTTGTTTTGTTGCTTGCTTATTTAAAGAATGTCATCCAACCTTCCAAACCTGTCATGTTATTTGGTGAAACGGTTTCTAAAAATTCCGTGGCAGTAGCAATTCGGGTTTATTTTTTAGCAACGGTATCCTTGGCATTTGTATTCATTTTGCTTGGGGTTTTGGACCAAAACCAACACTCTCTCCATGTTATCTTTTTTGAATTGATTTCTTCGTTTTCCACAGTGGGGTACAGTTTGAACCTGACTTCCCAATTGGGGGATATCGAGAAGTTATTTTATGCTGCTGTGATGTATGTCGGTAGGGTGGGAATATTTACAGTTCTTATCGCAGCGACAGGCCATTCAGGAGTCCCAAAAATGGGTACCATCGACGACGGTGTAAAAATCCAAGTCGGGTAAAATGGATAGAAAAATCAGTTTTAGTAATTTTAGGCACAATCAGGATTGGTAGTTGTGAAAATGTCAGTGAAAGAAATTTTAAACTCAAATTGGAAATCTCCTGAACTCAATGCGGAAGAAACACAATTTGAGGTTCGAAAAAAAGATTTAAAGCAAAAACTCGAACAAATAGAGTCTCGTTTGGAATCAGTGGATATTCTTGTCTCTAATGATAAACCGGAAGATGCAAATATTCTAATAAACTTACTTGTTTACGATTTGGTAAATTGTTACCAAATGCTACATGATGGAAAACAGTTTTTGTATGATGGAGATCTAAGCTCATTTACTACTCCAGAAACTAAAACTAAAGCTTTTGGATTCTTAAAATCTTTTTCTAAACAAGAAAAAAAGGATGAGGCTAAGTTAAACGAAGTTCTTGATGGTTGTATAATTACGTTTGACTTTTTGACTAAAGAATCAAAAAAACTCTTTCGAACCAAATGGTTCACACGATTGGATCAATTCAATCATATTCGTAAAATTCGAATCATTTTGACAACATCCATTCTTTCATTATTGATTTTTGGAATATTTTATTACCAATACAAATTCCCTACATTCAAAGATCAGACCATAAAAATGTATACATTTGTGGATAAAGATCATCCGCAAACTTCTGATTTAACTATGGTTTCGTTGCCTGTTTCAAAATCGGGACTTGGTGAGTGGAATGAATATGTATTTACACTACCAGAACCTATGAGCAAATTTGGCGGACTCAGAATGGATCCTTTGGAACAAAGGGGGATTCGATTTGTTTTGGATGATTTACAAATACTGGATGCCAAAGGCAAAGTATTATATTCAAAAAAAATCACTGTCAGTGAAAGTCTTATCCCACAAGATGTTTTAGACTATTTAAAAATATCAGATATTAAAACTGCAGGAAAACAACAACCAGGTGAATTGTTGGAAATGATTACCACTGGGCGAGACCCCCAGATCCATTTGGTTTTTCCAACTGTGGAAGGTGCCAAAATGATCAAAGTCAAAATGAAATACATTGAAGCCCACAAAGTTAAGAAAAAATGATTTTTTTATACATTAAACTCATGAGGATCCCACAGTGGATCAAAAACATCATCCTGTTTGCTGGATTAATTTTTTCAAAACGAATTTTTGATGTACCTTCATTCACAAAGGTATGTTTGGCATTTTTGTTTTTTTCACTTGTTGCAAGTTGCCAATATGTCTTTAACGATTTTTTAGACCAAAAGGAAGATGCAAAACACCCTGAAAAAAAACACCGTCCTCTTGCCAGTGGGGATTTGGATTCTGGAATAGCTCTTGCAATAACAGGCGTTATTTTGCCAATCGCTTTGATTGGTTCTTACAAACTTTCACCTGTATTCTTTTATTTAACCATCTTTTATCTATTATTCAATATGTTGTATAGCAAGGTTTTAAAACACATTGTGATCTTAGATGTGATGAGTATTTCAATCGGGTTTGTACTTCGGGCCATTGCTGGTGCCATCGTCATTGGTGTTGAATTTTCGCATTGGTTATTACTTTGTACCTTTATGCTCGCACTCTTTTGGGGATTTTCCAAACGGAGAGGTGAAATCAATATCCTAAAAACGGATGCTGGCAAACATAGAAAAATTTTGGAAGAATACTCCATTGAATTTTTAGATTTGATGATGGCTGTTGTGGCAACCTTAACTCTTGTGAGTTATGTGATGTATACTGTCAGTCCCGATACGGCAAAAAGTTTAGGAACTCCTTATATGGTGTATACAGTTCCGATTGTTGTGTATGCGATTTTTCGTTCCCTTTATATCATTTACATCAAAAATATGGGCCATAACCCCACAAGAGCCATTCTCACCGATGTGAGTGTGCTCGTCTCTGGTGTCATTTGGCTTGTCCTCATCTTATTTTTGATGTTTGGGAACATATCGAGCCATCTACCAGTCTACCAATAGAGATGAAAATTTGGAAGCAGTTGCCTTATGGCTGGAAAGTGGTGTTTGCCTTTGTTTTCTTTTTTTCGGCAACATTAGGTTTTGCCTACTTTAAGGCAAAGGACACAAACCCATCCATTCCGATTGAGGCACTCGCAACAACCCCAACGGAAGCTAACTCATGGAAAGGCCACCCGAAAGTGGTTTATTTCTGGGCAACTTGGTGTACGGTGTGTAAGGCCTACACTCCCATCCTGGAAGCCAATTTAAAATTTTTACCAAAAGAAACTATGTTTTTGTCTGTTTTAGAATCCGAAGATTCAGAGGAGACAAAAGAAATCCTCTCCCACCTATCTTCTGAATCCACTTATCCGATCTACACTGCAGATTACCGAATGTTAAAGGAATGGAGGATTTCCGCTTATCCAACCACACTCTTTATCGATGCCAACGGAAAGGTTGTTTTTGCAGATTCTGGAATTTTGAGTCCCATTGGATTTTGGATCCGTTCTTTTCTTTTGCGCTTTTTTTAAACTGTCGATGATCTAATATGGACTCGAGCTTCAAACCCAAGCCACTTTTGAATAAGTCGGAACTCCGGCAGATCAAACGAAGTAAAACAAGGGTTGAAGGGAAAAAAGTCATCACCGATGACGTAAAAAAACTCAAATCACTCAAAGTTACACCCGAACTGAGTTTCCAAGAGTCAATTGATTACTACAAAGAACCTATTTGGATCGAATATTACATTCCAAAAGAATCCAGGTTTGCATTTGAAACCAAATATCTATTCATCTTGTTAGTTGATCCAAAAACTACTGACGAAGAATGTGATTTGGCTAGAAAAGAAGCTCAGGCGAAAAATGAAATTGTAGATGTTTTTGGGTATATGGAATCACACCCTGATTCCATTCGTCTCATTGAAGATTCCTACCATTCCACAATGTCGATGCACGAAACCATCCACCATATCTATCGCAATTATAAAGAAACTGGGGCAACCGAAGATTTAAAAACTGCTTGTTACCTAACAGAGGCATTACTCAAATACGAACCAACCATTGCAGGTCTTACTTATTTTCGTGATTATAGTATCTATAATTTAAACTTTTGGATCCGAACGCTAAATCGATTGAAAATCGAGTTTGCATTGGAAGATGCAACCGTATCTCTTCTCATCAAACGAAGGAATGAACTTTGGGAAATGGAGAATCGGGAAGAAGATGAAGACTTTGATTTGTTAGCTGCTTTGTTTTTTGAACAAGCCTTTCCAAACCGAGGAGCGGGTGAACTTTCAAGTGATGACATGTTATTATTTGAATGAATCGCATGGTCTTCTATTTTGAATTTCCTTAACTCACAAACCATCTAAATAAATCGATATGGTCTTTTATGGATTGGAAAGTTTGATCTGCGGATAAACTGGTGACATCAGAGAGTTTCATGGAAACGGGGATTCGTTTTTCTTGGAAGGTAAACGTTAGTTTGGATACTGATTTTACTGATTCTTTCCAATGTTTTTCTTCACCTTGTTCTTCTGTGAGAGGAAAACTTTCCAAAAATACCTTCCAAAAGTCCTTTCCATCAATGAGCACTTCTGAGATTCCACTGATCCCCATTTTTAAATCGCGATAAAGATTTTCTCGACTAAAATCTTTGATACCGATTGACAAAAATGGTTTTTCTCTTTTGATTTTTTCTAAATTTGGAACTAACAACTTTGTATCTACTTTATCCCAATCCAATACCAAAAAATGACATGGACCAACTAACAATCTTTTGAATAAAAATTCAGGATTGGATTCCGTAAAAACAAAATACCCTAAAGTTTTTAAAACCCTAGAAATGTGTTGGTCGAGGATTTGATTTTTTGTACAAACAATCCACGTTAATTTTTTTTCAGGCTCTGGGAGGAGAGGTAGAGTATGAATTTTCTGAAAAGGTTTATCCCATAAAAAGGATACTCCAATAGATTTATATTCCTCTTTTTCTTCTTTTGAAAATTGTCCGCATAAGATTGGTTCTATGCTCCAATCCAAAAGTTCTTTGGCTAATTCTGGACTTGGTTTAGAAAAAACTCGTATACAATCAGGGAAATCTTTCCAATTTTTACTTGTACATTCTTTCACTACGGACCCATTTACTTGTAACCATGCAATGATAAGTTCTTTTTCCCGATCTGGGAGTTGTGTCAAAACGGCTCCGAATAGTGAGTCCATACGATTGTATTTTAGTTGACCCCCTAGGCTTGAAAGTCATTTTAAAAAGCATCTCCGATGAAGCTCCTCAAGCGATACGCAAACCGTAGACTCTATGATCCAGAAACAAGTTCCACCATCACGTTAGAAGATGTGGCAAAGATGATCATTGGTGGGGAAGAAATCAAAGTCCAAGACAACCTTTCCGGGGAAGATATTACACCCAAAATCCTCGGACAAACTTTTTTAAAGGTAAGCCTTGGCCAAAGGAATGAAGATTTTTCTAATTTTATGTTAACTTCTCTCATCCGAGAGACAGGTCGCGATGTTTCTGGGCTTTTTGAACGATTGGTCCTCGGTGGAATTGGTGCCAATTACCTTACCCGCGAACGATTGGAAAAAATTGTCAATTCGATGGTGGAACTCGGGGAATTGAAGGAAGTGGATTTTAGTCTCTATAGAGAAGATTTACTCCGAAAGATGGCATCCCGTGCGAGTGAAAAAAAGGAACAAATCCAAAAGGATTTGGAAAAATTCAGCCAATCCATTTTGGAAGAAGACAAAGCAACCCTTGGCGACTTATCCGAAAAATTAAAAGAAGTCGCAGAAAAATTAAAAGAAAATTAGCCAAAATAGGTTAGAATGTCCTCCAATTTTAGGGGGAAGGAATGAAATTCCAACATGTTCTACTACTCGTCTTTTTATGGAATGTCAGTTTATTTTCAGAACAAGATGAGGCCTTTTTTGAAACCCAAAGGAAACGACTTTCCTCTTCTGATATCTTCGAAATTCGTGATGCCATTGACCGTTTAACATTTATTAAATCCAATAGAGGGTATCGGGACATACTTTCTGCTTTAGAAGGGACACCCAATTTTCCAACGAGTGAGAACAATGCCCCCGCTGTGAAATTTTATGCGGCAAAGGCTCTTGCAAAAAAAGGGGACAAAATTGCCATCCCTGTTCTCATCAAAACCTTTCAAAAAGAGTCTGCTTCCATCATCGAATACAACCCACCAAAAGTAAGAAAAATCAGTGACGGTGTTGCCGATCGTCATTCTACCTCGAGTCCATACTTTTACGAAGATGGTGAAATTTCCATGGTTTTGGCATGTGGTGAGATGTTACGGGCGTTAGGTTCACTCCCAACAACGGAATCCTCCGAACAAACCATCAAACAAGCATTGTCTCACCCAAATTTTTATATCCGAAGTTCCGCAGCCGATGCAATGTATGAATCCAATCGTAAAGAGTGGATCAGTTCTCTTGCGGACGGCCTTGGGAAGGAACAGGTTCCTTATGCAAAAATTTCTATTTTATCGGCCATTGTCGGTTTAGAACGATTGCCCAATCAAAATTTTAAAGCAGTGACAGAGATGTTATCCCATGAAGATCCAGAAGTAAGGAAAAAAGCCTCTCAGGCATTACGCCGATTAGACCTTCGAATTGCAGCACCTTACCTAGAAAAGGCGATTCACATTGAAAATCACCCAAATGTCTTATCACAAATGAAAGAAGATCATTCCTATCTTATTTCATTTCGGAACCCCTAGACTTATTCCATTTCATTGTGGACAAATCTAGATTTTCTTTAAAAATGTGACTTAAACGGAGAAATTATGAAATTTAATAGTATTTTAGATGCCATTGGCAACACACCACATATCCGATTGTCTCGTTTGTTTGGAACTGATCACGAAGTTTATATGAAACTAGAAAGACAGAACCCAGGTGGATCGATTAAAGATCGTATCGCCCTTGCGATGATTGAAGATGCCGAAAAATCAGGGAAACTTAAAAAAGATTCCATCATTGTGGAGCCTACATCTGGAAATACTGGGATTGGTCTCGCAATGGTTGCAGCTGTGAAAGGTTATGCGATTACTCTCGTGATGCCAGAGCATATGTCAGTGGAGAGACGCCGAATTATGGCAGCTTACGGTGCTAAGTTTGAACTCACTCCAAGGGAAAAAGGAATGCCAGGTGCGATTGCAAAAGCACAAGAAATGGTAGCTGCCAATCCAAATGCTTGGATGCCACAACAGTTTGAAAACGATGCCAATATCCAAGTTCATAGAGAAAAAACAGCAGAAGAAATTGCGAAAGATTTTCCAGATGGTTTGGACTATATCATCACTGGAGTGGGAACTGGTGGGCATATCTCTGGTTGTGCAGAAAACTTAAAAAAACGATTTCCTAAACTAAAAGTATTTGCTGTAGAACCTGAAGGTTCTCCTGTACTCAGTGGTGGTAAACCAGGCCCACACCCTCTCCAAGGGATTGGTGCTGGTTTCATTCCTAAAAACTGTAAAACAGAATTACTCGATGGAATCATCACTGTTGGAAAAGAAGAATCGTTCACGATGGCTGTTCTTGCTGCCAAAAAAGAAGGGATTTTTATCGGAACATCTTCCGGTGCAAGCCTTGCAGCAGTTTCCAAAAAACTAAAAGAAATTCCTGCAGGTTCCAAAGTGCTTACCTTCTGTTATGATACAGGTGAAAGATATTTATCTGTGGAAGGACTTTTCGTTTAATCTTTGTTTGATGGGATTTTAAAATCACCAATTTAATTGTTGTTGAATCTCCTACAAAAGCTTCAACCATCAATTCTTACTTAGGTAAGGATTGGTTGGTTGTCGCAACAAAAGGTCATATCAAAGACCTGCCACCCAAATCCTATGGAGTGGATATCTCCAACTCTTTTGAACCTGAATATGAATGGCTCAAAGGGAAAAAGAAACTCTTTACCTCTATTGTTTCGAAAGCAAAAAAATGTTCTATAATTTATATAGCAAGTGATCCGGACAGGGAAGGTGAGATTATCGCTAAACATTGTTTTGATGAATTGGTAAAAGTAAAAAAACCAATCTACCGCTTACGTTTAAAAGAAATTACAAAAGCTGAATTGAACATCCAATTAGAGAAAAAAAATGGACTAGATTTAGGGGAAATTGAATCACAAATAGCGAGAAGGGTGATTGATCGAATTTTTGGTTTTGAAGTATCACCTGATTTATGGAAACAATTAAAAATACCAACCTTATCTGCGGGAAGGGTTCAATCTACCGTTTTACATTGGATTTGTGAAAGGGAAAGGGAAATCCAAAACTTTACAAAACAAACTTATTTTTTACTTAAACTTCATGGTAGTTTGAAAAAACAAAAAATCGAACTCAAATACCATACGAAAGAAAAACTGAATCAAGAAGATGTAAATGCGATCGTAAAAGAACTGGGATTGATCCCTGAACCTTCTAAGCTAAAGGAACTCATATTATCAAATATCAAAATAAAACAATTGAAACGAAATCCTCCAAAGGCATTTTCTACTGCCAGTTTACTTGAAGTTAGTTTTCGAGCTTTAAAATTTGATTCAAAAAAAACGATGCGAATTGCACAAAGTTTATTTGAAGGCAAAAAATTACAATCGGGAGAAACGGTAGGTCTTATTACCTACATGAGATCTGATAGCACTCGTGTTTCCGATTCCAAACTTCAGTTAGGTGAGAATTATTTAAAACAACACCATCCAAAACTTCTATTGGAAGGGAGTGGAAAACAGTCCAAACAGAAAAAGTTTTCGCAAGATGCTCATGAAGCTGTTATCCCCATTAATCCCAATCTAACACCCAATCAGATTCGGAATTATTTGACAGTAGACGAATGGAAACTTTACCAATTGATATGGGAACGATTTTTAGTCTCTCTCATGAAGCCCGAATTAGGTGAAGAGGTTGTATATGAATTCCCAATTGGAAAACATGTATTCACACATTCCTTTGAAAGAATTTTTGATGGTGGGTTTAAAAACTTTCCAGAACCAATTTCGAATCAAAAGAAAAGTCCATTGGATGCAAAAGTGGGAGATGTTTTTTCCTACGAATCTTTTTCGACTTTAGAAAAGGAAACAGAACCTCCTGAAAGATATACCCAAGGTAAGTTAATCCAAAAAATGGAAGATACGGGAGTGGGTCGTCCTTCCACTTACGCAAACATTCTTGAAACATTAAAACTGAGAAAGTACATTGTTGAGTACCAAAAAAACATAGGCCCTTCTGCCTTGGGAATGAAAGTGGATGGTTATTTGGATTTAAACTTTCATGATCTAATTGGTGAATCCTTTACAAAAGATTTAGAACAACAGCTGGACGAGATCACGGAGAACAGAAATTCAAGAGTGGAATTAATTTCAGCATTTTATGCGAAGTTAATACAAATTATAAAATCACCAAGGAAAAAAATAGATTCTTATGGGCCTGAGTTTGGAACAACCACGAAGAATGAAAAAGCTGTTTCTGATAGTTCAGCAATCAAAACAAATGCTCATTCCAAAAAAAATAAGAACCAACATCTACCAAAGGAAAAGAGTCTAAGTCTTACAGAGAAAAAAGTTTGCCCAAAGTGTTCGGATGGAACCATCAAAACCAAATTAGGGAAAAATGGAAAAACCATTTATTTTTGTTCTCGTTACCCACACTGTGACTACATCACCTATGACAACTAATAATGAAAAAACTTTGATCCTTGTGAATTTGGGAGGACCTCGAACATCCTCTGAAATTGAAGTATTCCTAAGAGATTTATTTTCAGATCCATTTGTATTCGATTTGCCATTGCCTGAATTTTTACGCATTCGATTGGCAAGGTTCATCGCAAAAAAACGGGCTCCTAAAGTGCAAAGTACTTATGAATCTATGGGTTTTGGAGGTGGTTCTCCCCTTGTGGACGAAACAGAAAAACAAGCAAAGGTTTTGGAATTAATTCTTAACCAACAAACGAAAGTAAAATGGAAGGTAAAAGTTTCCATGACTTGCGGATATCCTAATATTAGAGAGGATGAGTTTACCAAACCCGATGCAAATACTTTGTATTTACCACTTTACCCTCAATTTTCCAGGTCTACCGTATTATCAACATTGGCGATTTTAGAATCTAAGTTTGGTGAATGCCCAGTGGGAAGTGGTGGTTATATCCCACATTTTGGTTTGGAACCAAAGTTTCACCAAATCACTGCTAGGTTTATTTATGAGTTTTTTACAAACCAATTAAAATCCGATGATTTTTTACATTATCCGCATGAAACTCCGAATTGTGATTGGAAAGACCTAGATCTAATTTTTTCTGCTCATGGTGTTCCTATGCGACTCATTCACAAGGGTGATCGTTATATGGAAGATGTAGAAATTTGCGTCAAAAAAATTTCTGAGGAATTGCGAAAGTTTGGTTTCAGAGGCAATGTACATGTTTCTTACCAAAGTAAAGTTGGCCCTGCCAAATGGACAGAACCAAACACCATTCAAATGATTACATCACTTTCCAAAGAAGGCAAACACATAGCAGTGAATCCCATTAGTTTTGTGAGTGATCACTTGGAAACATTAGAAGAAATTGGAGAACAGTTTAAAGAACTCACATTGAAAAATGGCGGAAAATCTTTTGTCCGTATCCCTGCATTTGGTATCTACAAACCATTTATGGAATACTTGGCAGAACGAGTGTTACTTGCCGATACAATGGTAAATGAATGTATTTGTAAAAAAAATGGAGGAGAATCGTTAAAACATTGTCGATTCAAAAATTGATCTAAGGCCAATTCCTTTTCTGTAATTTCCATAAAATTTGATATTTTTTCCTTGGGACAACCAGTTTAATTCAAATTGATCAAGAAACTGGTTGAACTTGAATAAATGAGAGTCATACGCAGGGAAAACACCTTCCCATGTTTTTCGGTAAACAGCTACTTTCGATTCTGTTTTTTTTGTGATGAAAGATCTATCTTTTTCTAAAACAGATTCAATCGAATCGTTACGAATATTAGCATTTAAATTGGGATATATCCAAGTTTCGGAATTTAATTTATTTTTGACTCGACCATCAAAAATATCGGAATTACATAAAACACCTAACGCATTCACTCCTTCATTTTTGCCAAATAATACACCGAAACATGGTTTTTTTGTTAGCTTAGTTTCACCAAACCTTGTCAAGGTGGAAATAGTCAACAAATTTGGTTTCGATTCGAATTTGATTTCCGAATCGAGAATTGGTAATAAATTTTTAAGTGAAATACAAATTTTGACAGAACCATCTAAATTTTGAATTTCGTTTAAGTTAGAAAATGAAAAACCAGTTTTGATGGTAATTTTTGGAGATAAGTAAGAGACTAGATGGGTAACAAGATCACCCATTCCATTGGGAAAAGAAACCGTTCCGTAGGTTTTCTTTTTGTTTTTTTTGATCTCTTTAAAAATCGTACTGTTACCTCTGCCGTCCCATTTTGAAAAAATAGTTTCTGGTTGTAATTCTGACAAACGTGTACCGTAAATTCCACCTAAAGCAGGTTCTATGATGTTTTTTGTAACAGAAGATCCAAACATTTGATTTCCCCAATTTTCAAAATTTAGATTTGGATCAAATTTAAGTTTTTTGAGAAAAATCGAGTATAGTAATTTTGTACCTGCTAAGATTGAGATTGGGAACTGTGATAATTTTTGATTGATCCAAAAATACCTTCGTTTTGATGCTTTTTTGGGGAATACAGGTGATAAACCTATGTCATCTAACATGGATTTGATATCATTAGTCAAAAGAATTCCATTGGCAGCAAGTTCTACTAAACCTTCCGGTTTGTTTAGTGTTCCTATCACACCACCTAATGTATCTTTTTCTTCATACAGTGTGACAGAATTTCCTTTTTTTACTTGGTGGTATGCCATAAAAAGGCCAGTAATCCCACCTCCTAAGATATGGACATTTTCCTTCATATCGCTTTTGAAAAAACGGGACCAGCTGGTTTAGTCGTTTGGAGTTTTTCATCAAATGCCATTGAAATGATTCTTAAAAATGGTTTTCCTGACTCTGTAACACTTAGTGTTTCCTGATTCCATAAAACCAATTTGTCTTTTTCCATTTCAGATAAAAAATCTTTAGTGTAGTTTAACAAATCTATTGGTACTTTTACTTCCCAAGAAGTCATCAGTTCCAAGATTAAATGTTTACGCAAACGATCAGAGTCAGAAAGTTTATGGCCTCTTAGGATCGGTAAATTTCCGTCCAAAAGAGATTTTCTATATTTCATTTCTAGTTTGATGTTTTGAAAAAATAAATTTGGTGTTTCAGAAATTGCAGATGAGCCAAGTCCGAGCATCACATCGGTTTTGGAGTCACTGTATCCCATAAAGTTTCTATGTAACTGTTTGGAATGGAATGCTTTCCATAATTTGTCATGAGGAAGAGCAAAATGATCCATACCAATTTCCCTATAACCTTCTTTTTCGAGAAGTGACCTTCCCATTTCATATAATTCTCGTTTGAGAGTTGGATCTGGTAAATCTGCTTCCGTGAACAAACGTTGGGATGCTTTGATCCATGGAACATGGGCATAAGAATAAAATGCAATTCTATCTGGTTTTAATTCTAATGTTTTTTCCATTGTGTATAACATGGAGTTTAAGGATTGTTTGGGTAATCCATAAATTAAATCAAAGTTAATTGAATTAAATCCAAGTGATCTTGCTTCTAGGGTGATAGTTTCAGTCAGTTCAAAAGGTTGGGTTCGATTTACCAATCGTTGCACTTCTGGATCAAAATCTTGTACCCCTAAACTAATTCGTTTGAAACCTAAATTGTGCAAAAGTTTAAGTTGGGAGATTCTTGTCCTTCTTGGGTCTACTTCAATGGAATATTGTGGGTCTTTCGAAGAGGGTAATTGGTTTAAGATAGATTCGATTGTCGATTGAAGGTTGTAATCGGAAAGGTAAGTTGGACTTCCTCCACCTAAGTGAAGTTCGCTGAGCTCTTTTCCTTTAAGAGAAGATACACTCTTCATATAAAGATCGAGTTCCGTACGGATTGCTTTGACATACGGCTCTTCAACCGTATGGTTTTTCGTAATTGATGTATTACATCCGCAAAAAGTACATAATGTTTCACAAAATGGAATGTGAAGATACATTGCAAGTTTTGAATCTTTTGGGGAAAGATGTGTTTCCAAAGATTCAATACATTCTTCAACTGTAGGTGAATCAGTCCAATACGGTACAGTTGGATAACTTGTGTATCTTGGAGCAGGTGTATCGTATTTTTGCAGTAAGTGTTTCATGTATTAAACACCTTTCTTGTTGTTTCGATGAGAAGATGCACAGACTCTTCTGGAGTGTATTGTAATACACCATGTCCAAGTCCAGCCACCCAACCTACACGATCTTTTGGGTCCAGATCTCTTATCGGTAATAGGTATTCATGGATTTTTTGTTTGAGGGTTGATTTGTCAGCAAATAATAACTCTTGGTCAAAATTGCCCTGAACAAATCCTTTTCCACCAAATTCCTGTAATATGGTTGGCATAGAAAACCGGTGATCCACTCCAAAGCCAACTAGGTTTTGAATGGAATGAATTTGCCGTATTTGTGCTTCTGTTGAATTTTTGACATAATAACCAACTTGATTGGGGAATGCTTTAGTTAACTCTGTTATGGGTTCGGTGACATACCTTCGGAAATTAAATGGATCTAACATTCCAGCTGCGGTATCAAACATCATGACGACTTCTGCACCACCTTGCAATTGTAATTCGATGTTTCGTTTTAGAAGTGGTAAAAGAATGGAATAAAACTGATCTACAAACTCTCGGTTTGTTTTGATAAACGATAAATTTCCATCATGTTTTCCTATGCTGGCATAGGTCATAAGGGTAAAAGGGCCACCAACAAAACCAATTAGGGAAACATCTTTTGGTAACACTTCTCTGGTTCGGATCACTGCTTCTTTTTGGAAACGGAGACCTTCAATGGCTTCATCAACAGGTTTTAGTTTTTTGAGATCAGCTAAAGAGGTTAGTGAGAAAGATAGTTTAGGGCCTGGATCGTAGGTAAGACCCAAACCAAGTGCTTCTAATGGGAAAAGTAAATCAGAAAATAAGATACTGACATCAAATCCAAATTCTTTTACGGGACCTAACGCTACTTCGGCTGCCAGTTCTGGTTGTTTGCATAGATCCATAAAACTATAAGTTTCTTTGAGTTTACGATAGTGAGAATGGTATCTCCCTGCTTGGCGCATAAACCAAATTGGAGGTGTATTTTGTGGAACTAACTGGATCGCATTTGCAAAACGTTCATTGTGGTATTTAGTTGTGATCATAATTTAGCCCTTTAATGCCTGTTTAATTTTTTCAAGTGTGAGATCGATGATTTCCTTCGTATGGACTGTGGATAAGAATCCCACCTCATAACCACTTGGTGCTAGATACACACCTTGGTTTAGTAGTTTGTGGAAAAAAGTTGCAAAGTTGGATTTGTGAGAACTTGGAATCTCCGCAATCGTTCTGATCGGTTTTTCTGTTTTTCCTTTTAGCCAGAACAAACTTCCAAACGTTACTGCTTCCCAATTGGGATCACCAGATTCCTTTAGTAGAGTTATAATTCCATCTGTGAATTGTTTGGTGGTTGTTTCCAGGTTAGGATACGGATTCTCATTCCAAGCTTTTGTAAGGGTTTTAAGCCCCGCTCGCATCCCAATTGGGTTTGCAGACAAAGTCCCTGCTTGGTAAACAGGACCACTTGGTGCCACAAGGTCCATAAATTCTCGTTTTCCAGCATAAGCTCCAACTGGAAATCCTCCTCCGATGATTTTTCCATAACAGACCAGATCAGGGACAATTCCTGTGATTCCAGCCATACCTTGGAAAGAAACTCGGAAACCAGAAATCACTTCATCAAATAAAAGTAATACTCCATACTTAGTCGTTAGTTCACGGCATTTTTTTAAGAACTCAATTCTTTGTGGAAGTAGACCATAATTCGCAGGTAATGGCTCAATCGCCAAACAAGCGATATTTGATCCTTCTCTTTGGAACAATTCTTCTAGCTTAGTTTCGTCATCTAAAGGGAGGACAAGTGTGTTTTGAATGATCTCAGGTCCAATTCCTTTGCTATCACTGGAACTAAGGCCTGCAAGGCCCGAACCTGACTTCACTAAAAGTTGATCAAGGTGGCCATGGTAACAACCATCAAATTTCAGAATTTTGTTTCGTCCAGTGGCAGCTCTTGCCACACGTAAGGCACTCATAACAGCTTCCGTTCCCGAGTTTACAAATCGTATTTTTTCGACCCATGGAATTCTTTCTGTGATGAACTCAGCAAGTTCCAAGGAGTAAGGTTCACAAGCACCAAAAGACCAGGCTTTCCTGACAGTATCTTCCACAACTTCTTGGATTTCAGGATGTCTATGGCCAAAGAGAAGTGGCCCAAAACTCAAACAATAGTCGATATAGTTTTTTCCTTCGACTGACTTAAGATAGGCGCCGTTTGCCTCACTAAAAAATACGGGAGTTCCACCAACGGAAGAAAAAGATCTTACTGGGCTATGGACTCCACCAGGAACTACTTGTTTTGATCTTTCGAATAAAGATTCAGAATTCATGAATATATCCTTTTTGCAATCCTTGCACCGTATGTGATTAAAAAAGAAGAACCTGCTCTACGAAATACATCCCAAGTTTCTTTTAAACCATCTTCAAAATCTAAAAATCCTTCTTTCGCTAAGTAAACCAAACTTGCATATTCACCACTCACTTGGTAGGCACCAGTGGGAAGCCCCGTTTTTTCTTTGATGGGACCAATTAAGTCGATAGCAGTCATACCTGGTTTTACCATCAGTAAATCAGCACCTTCTTCTTTGTCACGAACAGATGTTTGAATGGCAGTGTCTCTATCTCTAACGTCTAGTTGGTATCCACTCCTGTCACCAAACTGCGGTGAGGAGTCTGCTGCTCCTCGGAAAGGACCGTAAAAGTGACTTTTAAACTTCGTGGAATAACTCATAATGGGAACATGAGAATGATTGTTTTCATCTAAAATTTTTCGGTGTGATAATACACGTCCGTCCATCATATCACTAGGGGCAATTCCATCAGCACCAGAATCAGCGTAGATTAAAGCAAGTTCGGACAATCGTTTTAACGTTAACTCTAAATTGATAGTTCCCTTTGGATGAAAATGACAACAATGTCCCGTTGTTGTAACAGAACAAATGCATGTGTCTAACCACAAAAACATTTCAGGGAAAGTTTTTTTAATTTGGTTGATATTGGATTGGTAAAAGTCCTTTGAAAAACTTGTGTCCGATTTTTCATTTGGCACCATAAAGAGTAAAAATTGTGAAACTCCAGATTTTAAATCTGATTCAATTTGTTTCAATATTGTTTGATTGGTATCACGATACACATCCGGTAAACCTTTGATGGGTTCTTTTTCATTGATACCTTCTACTAAAAACAATGGTTGGATCATTTTATTTACGTTAAGTGAACCTGATTCACTCAAATGGCGTAAGTACTTATTGGAACGAAGTCGAAGGGATTTTGTTTTCATTGTTTGATGTACTTCTCTGCCCAAGATTCAAAAGATAAGGAAACAAAAATTTTGTTTTTAGAACCTTCTTCACCTAGCGCATGTTTAATTTTTCTGAACGTGCTTCCTGGACCAACAAAATGGATTACATTCAGTAGTTCTGGGAATCGTTTGGTTACGATGTCAAATTCAGATCCACTTCTCCAGTAAGCAGCTTTGATTTTCGATGTGTCAAAAGGGATTGGTATTTCTGGTGCTGAAACAAAGTAGGTCGGAATCACGGGATAAACACTAGAATGTTTATCTGAATCCATATGGGTCAGTTTTACAAAATTAGGTTTTCTTCCTAAAATTAAATCAATTTCGGGAGGTTCACTTTCACCGAGTCCATCACAAGTTCCATTCACCCAAAATCCACGAAGAGCAAGGTCTTTCCAGGTGGAAAGTCCAGCTGACCATAATATCTGATTACTTGGGTTTACTGATAAATCTAAGGGAAACGCATACCCTCTTGAAACAAATACATCAACGTCTTTTGGAATGCTATAAGTGAGACGTTCTCTTTGCCTTGCCGCCATTTTTGCATTAGGTGGCCAAACTTCTTCTTTGGTAAAAGATAAATCAGGACTATCTGCTAGTTCCTTCGCATATAGGATTTCTCCCTGTTCTGTGATTCCTCTCACAAAAGTGACTTTCCCATAATCCCTTTTTAAAACAGTCACTCCAATTTTTTGGTGGCAACCCCCACCATACTTGGACAATATTTCTCGTTCTTCGTTTGCAGTGAGTTCGGTTTCTGGATCAACAATTTGAGTTAACAAACACTTAAGGTGTTCGTCTTCTTTTCTGATTTCTGCACATAACGCACCTTGTGCGGGTGCACTAGGAAAAATAGAAGAAGGCAAAACCATAAATAAGGAAAGATTTAATGTATCGCGAATGAGTTGTTTTACTTCTTTTAGTTCAGGTAGTACATTATCATTGTCTTGGAAATTTAAGATTCGATCCAAAGCAGCTTTTGCTACTAAAATACCACCGGACTCATGATCTAAATATTTGCGAAGCCTCGTTTGGATATTGCCACGTACAGATTCAATTTTGATTTCAAAATTATTGATTGGTGTTGGAAAATAATTTTTCAGAAATTCTTTGATATGGTATTCACGTCTAGGAGAAGATGTTAGAATTGTGATCTCATTTGGCAAATTGATCCATTTTGTTTTTTTGAATAATAATACATCACGTACATCTTCACGAGTTAAAATAGGGATAAGTGTTGTATCTTTTCTTTCCTTTAGATCCATATCTTTAAAAGAGTGGATCACAATGTCCAATTTATGATTGAGTAAGTCTTCTTGGAGGTCTTTAGTGAAAATTCCTTGGCCAGCAAATTGCCAAAGTGGAGTTGTTAAATCCTTATCTCCGGATGATTCTCGAAACACCGTTTCGAAATTTAACTCTTTGTTTTTTTCTTTTAACGCTTGTTTGACAGTGTGGATTTGAATGCGAGAGAGTAGGGAGGACCTACCTCCTATTTTGATTGTTTCAGACAAGTAAATCTTCCCATCCATTCATAATATGAAGTTGTTCTTCCTCCCGTTCTCTTGTGAGTTCCGTGAGATAGTATTGTAAATCCATTTTGACTGCTTGGATTTGTTCATCTGTTTCGTGTAAGTCATTTAGAATTTGTGAAAGTGGAATGTAGTGATCATAATTTTTGTTCTCAATTTTATTTTCTCTAAAATCTAAAATGATTGATGATGACTTGATCATCTCATCCCAGTTAAAAGGCAAAAAACTTGAAGCTATGATGATCGCTTCATTGTTTGGTTTATAATCTTCCCAATGGTATGTGGAGATAGGGTAAAGGGCACTTAGTTCTTGGAGTCGGTTTTGGTTACGACCAATCAAACGAACTACTTTTTGCTTGGATACAAGATAGGGCAAAATCGAATCTACGAGTTTACCTGTACCGAGCAGGGTGACTTCTTTGTGGTTGTGTAAGTAGGATTCGGTAACACTTCCATAAGTTTGTCTGCCAATGCCAACAAGATACTTGGATCGGATTTGTTTGGTGTGTTCTAAAATTTGGTCTCGGAGGCGGAGTAGTGAAGTCCCAAAATTGGAACCGCTTGTATTTTCTTCACGGAAACGGTCCCGAAACTGTGCTTGGATTTCTGACTCTCCGAATAATTTGGATCGTAGACCCGAGACCACTTCGAGTAAAAATCGATAGGCATCATAACCATGGTAAACTTCCCAACCGTCAAAAAAACGTTCATTACCTTCCATGGGAAAAATCCGATTGTCAGTGAACACAAGAGTCCTTTGACAAGTTTTCCAAACCTCTAGACGAGAATCGTCTAAAGGTTTAGAGATGGGATCAGTCGAATGGAGTAGAATCAGGTTTGACCACATAATTTTATTCTATCAAATACATCCTGGGTACTGTCACAAGATTGTCAGTTCCTAAAAAAAATAAATGTGATATTGATACTTATTCTCAATTAATAGAGGCAAACGATACAATGGAAAATCAAAATTGGAAAGAGGTTCTCACTCCACTGCAGTACCAAGTGACACGCGAAAAGGGCACCGAACGGCCGTTCACTGGTGAATACTATGCTCACAAAGAAAAAGGTACGTATTTATGTGTGTGTTGTGGTGAGGCTTTGTTTTCTTCAGATTCTAAGTATGATTCTGGCAGTGGTTGGCCAAGTTATTATGAGCCAGTAAGGAAAGAAGTGATCGCAACGGAAACTGACAAAACCCACGGGATGGTTCGAACAGAAATCATGTGCCAAAATTGTGGAGCACACTTGGGCCATGTATTTCCTGACGGTCCCAAACCAACAGGACTTCGTTATTGTGTGAACTCTGCTTCTTTAAAATTTCAAAAAAAGGAAACTGAAACGAAATGAAAGTTCCATTGGAACTCTTATTCTTGTAACCAAGATACCTCTTGGCATGTTTCCCATTTCCTTGGACTCACTTCCTTTCCATTCCATTGTGCTAATGTATAGGAATCAGATCGGATTCCCACTCGTTTCACAATTTGGTTGGCAAGGGAAGTATAATGAAGTGCCTCACAACTGTGACCTAGTTTTGTTTCCAATTTTGCCATTTGGAAGAGTAGATGTGCGTTTCCTTCTGTATCTTTCATTCCGATTGATTGTTTGAGTAAAATTGCTTTTTTGAGATCATCTCTTGCAGACAAGAAGTCTCCTGATTCCATTTTTTTTGCCGATCGTTCTTCCAATTCGGCGATGACCATTGGGATACGAGAAAGGCGAGTGTGGCTTAAGATTTCTTCCACAGATTGGTCCAACTGAGGTTCTGCCCACAAACCAATGGAAATGATGAAAAAGAGAGCGAAATGATAAGACTTCATACGTTGGTTCCTTACTGTTTTCAATTCATAGATCAAATTGCATAAATTGTGCCAAAGTATTGAAATACTCCTCGACGCACTTCCGAAATCAAATTTCCATGAAAGGGACTCTGGCCGAGCGATCGCCTTTTTGTTTCCCTCTGGAAATAATGGGGAGGAAAGTCCGGACACTAGGGGACAATCGGACCAAGTAATGCTTGGGCTTTTTCTTTCTAGCAATAGGGAGGAAGGGACGGAAAGTGCAACAGAAAGAATACCGCCTACCTTGGTAGGTAAGGGTGAAATGGTGGGGTAAGAGCCCACCGCTTTGTTTGTGAAAACAATGGCCGGTAAACCCTCCGATGTGCAATCTCAAGTAAACAACCGTTATGAGCCTGTCCCGCCAGGTTGTGGGTAGAGAGCATTAGATAAATGATCGCCTAAAACAGAATCCGGCTTACGGGCCAGAGTCACCTTTTTTTAAAATCCCCTGGATTACCTTTTCTTCGTTAGGTGGGTAAAATACACAGACCAAACTCCGAATTTTTAATATTGTTTCTGCCAATAAAATTTTAGTTTCTGTTAAATGCCAATTTTCAAATCCAATCAAAATTCCACATGTTTCTTCCATACCTGCAAATTCCTTACAAGAATAATGGCGCATTTGGTTTTCCATTAAAAATTGTTTTAAACCATTTTGAAGTAATGATTCTTCCGATGGATACAATACTACAATTTCATCATTTTCGATTTCCAAAACTTTTTTTGCGTAACCATAACACCAGCGCATCTGATCGGTTAAGTCTTCATCATTTTTAATGAATTGGATGTCTGAAAAATTATCTAATATGGGTGTTTCTGAAAAATCATCGAGTAAGGAATTCGCGAATGTAACAATCTCTGGTGAATTTCGTATATTCCTTTTGATGTCCCAAACATGGACAGGTAACGATTGTAAATAATCCAAAATTGGAGTAGAGGAATACTTGAATCGTCTAGATACAAAAAGGATCCAATCTTTTTCTTCCCAAAAGAATTTAGAAAGATATAAAAAAAGTTCTGATTGTTTATCATCAGTAAGGATTTCTTCAATCCCATCCACAAGTAATAGATCGATGTGATTGTGATTGATTTCTTTATAATGGGAAATGAGTTCTATATTGTTTTTTTCTGGGATATGACTCAGTTCTTCTTTCCAAATTTCATAGAGAGCTTTTGCTCCCTGCCATAAGAGAACTTTTTTCCCTTTCCTTGCATTTTGTAAGGCGAGTTCCCCACAAAGGATGGATTTTCCAGAACCTGAACTACCAAAAACCAAGTTATGCGAATATTGACTGATTCCCTTCACAAGGTTAAATTGTTCTTCAGTAAAAAATAATAAGTTCTCTTCTTCTTTCTCTTTTTTCGAGCGAAAGGTTTGGAAAAAATTTAGATTCTTTTTGATGATTTCATGTGCTTTGACAAGTACGGAATCGGGAAGTGGTTCTCTTCCATTTCGATAAAAAATGGATTCTAAAATAGTATTTAGGCTTGTATCTTCTCCTACTTCCTTGCCACCAAACACAAATAAGTTTTGGTCGTTGGGTAGGTGGAATTCTTTTCTTTCGTTTTTTAAAAAGAAAATTGCACTATCATAATATTCTTCTGGAAATAAATCGACAAGTTGATTGTGATTTTTGAAAAATTCGCGAATGATTTCTCTTTGTGTGGTTACTTGTTCGATTGGATTTTTATAAGACTTTCCTTCAACTGGTTCCCACTCCCTACCTCTTACATTATAAAATTCCCACTCTCCTTTTTTTTGCCTCCACTTACCGTTTTTTAATTCGATGGTGATCACACCATATGGTGATACAACTAGAAAGTCTATCTCACGCATAGGAACATCGGGAGTGATTAGGGTTAGAGAATAATAAATATTACAAGGGAATTGAATTTCGTTCGAAAAACGATGGTAATAATAGGATTCGAGAGAAATGTCTCGCGTTTTTCCATGAAATTGTTTCGGATAAATCATTTTTTAGTTCTGTAATCTTTGTCGTATCTGTTCTAATGACGATATGAAACGGATACCACGAACCTTGTTATTCTGCCTATTGTTTTGTGCCTGCGCAGGGGGGAATATTAAAATAAAGATCAAACCTGACCTTTCGGGGGAACTCGTCATTTACCAAAAAAAAATCACAAAGAAACAGAAGGGGAGTTTTTTAGGTTCTGGTTTAACCGATACAGGAGAACTTACCATCACTCTCAAAGAGAGATCATATCAGTTTGGGAATTATACCCATATGTTACCTCCTGGATTTCGTTTTGTTACGTTTGTGGAAGACCAAACTCCTGAGATTCAACTTGGCATCGATACAAGCCAAAACTCACCTCTTCTATCGGCTCTTGAAATTGTTCGAGAAGACATCAATTCGATTTTATCTGAGGCCAAATTAAGAGATGACTTACTTCGTTTTAATACCCTTGTGGAGTTCATTCAATTTGAGGTACACTTCCCATTTCCAATTAAAAAAGTTAAATTTTTAGATCCTAGAACCGCAGGAGAGTGGACCGTGCGCCTTGATAGTAGTGATAAAATGATCGTAAACATTCCCTTACATGCGGTTTGGGCAGGCGAACACGCGTTAACGATTGTTCAAATTTATCCGGAATGAGTTTTATGGTTTGTGAAAGTATTCTGAATTTAACTTTTGGATGATTTCTTTTAATACTTTTCTTCTTTGATTTTTGTCTGGCAGAATTTCTTTGAGATTCCGTCTCATGGCAAAAATAGTTTCTAATAACTCATGGTCTTCGTCTGGGATGGTTTCCTCAAATAGTTTACGCAAACCGGAAGAAACACCAGCAAACATTCCGTCGGTGGAAATCGCAAATTGAATCGGTCCAATTTGGATTGTGGAAGAAGAATAAAAATCACAGTTTTTAGGATCATCCACTGAATTCACCCATATGCCTTTTTCTTTTGCGATGGTCCTGAATTTTTTGTTCGTGCTCGGATCACTCGTTGCTAAAAAAATAATATCTCTATCGATTAAGTCTCCTTCAGTGATCGCTCTTGTTTCGGTTTTGATATTGGGGTATTTTTGTAAAAAAACTTTCACTTCTTCCATGTAATCCATAGAGATGATGTGGATATTGGCGCCTGTATGTTCGAGCCCTAATAATTTTTCCAAGCAAGCGTTTCCACCACCTACTATCAAAATATTCCTACCTTCTAAGTTGAGAAAGATTGGGTATTTTTTTACACTCATTCCATTGGTTCCGAAAAAAAAGGAAGAAAAGAAATACTCTCCAACTTCTTATTTTCACCTAACAAAAGTGGACGAACAACTTCACCAACGTATAAAATACCTGGTCCATTTGTTTGTTTTTCCAAACCTTGCGATTGGGTTTTGTCAAGAGTGGAAACGGTATAGGTGACACGAGGACTACCTGCATTTTCCAAAAGGACGATAGGAGTCGATGGACTGACACCTTTTCGAATGAGTCGTTCTGCTAATTCTTTTGTTTTTTGGCTTCCCATAAGGATGACAATGGTTCCTGGGAAATTTTCCATTCCCATCCAACTCCGTTCCTCTTCTAAAATGGTGTGGCCATCAAGGATGATGATTTGGCGCGATAAACCTCTTACAGTCAGTGAGATGCCAAGGTCCGATGCCCCCGTTGTCACAGAACTCACTCCTGGGATCACTTCGTATGGGACTCTGTTTGATTCCAATGTTTGGATTTCTTCCGACAACCTCCCAAAGATGGAAGCATCTCCCCCTTTTAGGCGGACCACTCGTTTGCCTTGGTTTGCATATTGAACCAGAAGGGAATTGATTTCGGTTTGGGTGCGGTAGTGTTCTTTGGCACGTTTGCCTACATAGAGGATATGGGCGTTCTCGGGAAAAAGTTTTAAAAAACTAGGGTCGAGCAGGGCATCGTATAGGATGACATCGGCGGATTCGATCCGCGATTTCCCTCGAAGGGTTAAGAGGTCAATGGGGCCCGGGCCACCACTCACAAAACTCACAAAACCTTGTTCTGTCTTATTGGAGGACATATCTGCTATACCTTGCAATCCTGCTAGAAAACGTCAAGTGATTGGCTAATTATTTCTACAAAATCTCCAGTTTTTTGGTTTACTCGTCTCTAACCTTGGAAAAAGATTCAATTTATAAGACTTTTTGGATGTTTTACTGGAATCCAACACAAGCATAGGTTTTTATGTTATCCGATGAGAAACGCAATCGATTTTTACAGTTATTAAAAGAATCCACTAAGGATGAATGGGTCTGGATGTCGGGGTATCTCTCGGCACTGACACAAGCAAGCATTGGGGGCAGTGTAGACGTGTCCCTCACCCCACCTGTCAGTATCTCATCCAATGATCCTTCTCATGGGAATTTAAAAGCCGCACCAATTCAATGTAGTGTTGTGTATGGAACGGAAACAGGGAATTCTAAAAAACTGGGAACGGAACTTGTTAAAAAATTAAAAGAACTAGGTGTCCAAGCCAAATTAAAAAGTACAGACACTTACAAAGCAAAAGACCTGAAAGAGGAAGAATACTTATTTGTGATTGTTTCCACTCATGGAGATGGAGAACCACCTCAGGCTGCAAAACCTTTTATCCAAATTCTTTCAGATGCAAAAGACAAATTAGCGAAAGTAAAATTCGCAGTACTTGGATTAGGTGATACTAGTTATCCACTTTTTTGCCAAACAGGAATCGATGTGGATTCAATGTTAGAAAAATTAGGTGCCGAACGAATTCATGATTTAGGGAAATGTGATGTAGATTTTGATTTGGTTGCAAAACCTTGGATGTCAGAACTCATCACAAAACTCAATACAATTTCGAAAACTGCAACAACACAAGTTTCCAAACAAACACAAGGGCCAGTTTCCAAACCAAGTGCTGGTGGTAAGGTTGTCTACGAAGGAACGGTGATCACTAACTTAGTGTTAAACGATGTTGGTGCTACCAAATCCACTAGGCATATCGAAATTAAATCTTCGGTTCCTATCGATTATTTACCAGGGGACAGTGCAGGATTTTTGGCTTATAACCGTGAAGAGGAAGTGGATCGAGTTCTCGCATTACTGCAAACAGACAAAGAAACAAGAGTCACTTATAAAGGTGAAACTTGGATGTTGTATGATTTACTTCGCAAAAAAGTTTCCATTCGTTTTTTACCGGACAGAGTGTTACAAAAATATGCAACCCTTTCCAAAAAAGAAATTCCTGCTGGTAAATTGGATTTAGATGTATTGTTAACACTGTATCCATCTGATACAAAATTAGAAATCCAGACATTGGTTGATATTTTGGAACCAATTGTCCCCAGGTATTATTCCATTGCATCAAGTCCTTCCGCTCATGGAGAAGAAGAAGTGCACCTAACGGTAGCAGAAGTGGAAATTGAAACCTTTACGGGTATCAAATCTGGATTTTGTTCTGGTTTTTTAGCATCTTTAAAAGAAGGGGATACAGTTCCTTTTTTCATCCAAAGAAACAATTCCTTCCGATTGCCAAATCCAGATACAGACATCATCATGATTGGACCGGGAACTGGGATTGCTCCTTTCCGAAGTTTTTTATTTGAAAGGGAACAATCAGCAGGGAATGGAAAAAATTGGTTATTCTTTGGTGAAAGAAACTTTGTTTCAGATTTTTACTACCAAACGGAACTCTTGGAACTTATGGACACAGGTGTATTACATAAACTGAATACAGCTTTTTCCCGTGATACCAAACAAAAAGTATATGTCCAAGATCGAATGGGGGAAAATGCACAAGAATTACTCAAGTGGATTGAGAATGGTGCTATCATTTATCTCTGTGGATCCAAAGATCCTATGAGTAAAGATGTAGATAAAAAATTAATTGAAATTTTATCGGAAAGAACTTTCGACACTGGTAAAGAAGCTTCCGATTATTTAAAAGAACTAGAAGAATCTGGGCGTTATATCAAGGACGTTTACTGAGGAACTCATGGCTGAATCAAAAAAAGAAACACAAGCAGAAAAAGTAAAACGAGTGAGTCGTGGCCTCCGAGGCACCCTTGCTGATAGTTTGAAAGACGAACATACTGGTTCCTTACGTTCCGATGATCAATTATTACTTAAATTTCATGGTATGTACCAACAGGATGATCGAGATAGAAGGGACGAACGAGCGTTAAAGAAATTAGAACGTTTGTATTCTTTTATGATCCGTTTGCGAATTCCTGGTGGTATGATAGGACCAGTACATTGGGAAGCACTTCATAATGTTGCTGGAGAAAATTCTACAGGAACCATTAAAATCACAACAAGACAAACTGTCCAATTACATGGAATCTTAAAATCGAAAATCAAACCAACAATCAAAGCTTTTGATTCGGTATTTTTGGATTCGATTGCCGCTTGTGGTGACGTAAACCGTAACGTTACCTGTACATCCAATCCAGCCACAAGTCCACTCCACAAAGAAGTGTTTGGTTATGCAGGTGAAATTAGTCGTTCCTTATTACCCAAAACAAGAGCTTATTATGAAATTTGGTTGGATGAAAACCTTTTAGCAGAAAAGGAAGAACCCGAAGATCCATTGTACAAAGATGTTTATCTTCCTCGAAAATTTAAAATCGCAATTGCAATCCCACCATATAATGATGTGGATCTTTTTACCAATGATATTGGACTCATTGCCATTATTGAAAATGGACAATTATTAGGGTTTAATGTTTCTGTTGGTGGTGGTCTTGGAACCACTCATGGTAACCCCGATACGTATCCGAGAGTAGGGACTGTGTTTGGATTTATTCCCAAAAAAGACATTCTTAAAGTAGTGTATGAGATAGTGACTGTCCAAAGAGATTTTGGTAACAGAGAAGATCGTAAACTTTCTCGATTGAAATACACCTTAGATAGGTTAGGTGTTGAGTTTTACAAACGTGAAGTAGAAAAACGCGCAGGTATTAGTTTTGAACCTACAAAGGATTTTCAATTCACCCAAAGATCCGATGATTTTGGTTGGAAACAAGACGCGGCCGGGAACTGGCATTATACGGTATTTGTGGAAAATGGCCGAGTTTGTGACGAACATGGTTATAATCTCAAAACTGCACTTCTAGAAGTTTCGAAAACAAGAAGGGCAACCTTTCGGTTTACTTGTAACCAAAACTTAATTTTATCGGATATCTTTCCAAAAGACAAAGATTTAATTGAATCAATTTTAGTAAAGTTTGGTGTTCATAGGAAAACGGCAGAAGTTTCGCCGATCCGAAAAAATTCTATCGCTTGTGTAGCACTAAACACTTGTTCCTTGGCTCTTGCTGAGGCTCAGAGATACCTTCCCAGTTTAATCGATAAAATTGAACCAATCCTTTCCAAACATGGACTTTCGGACGAACCAATTTCGATCCGTATGACAGGTTGTCCAAATGGATGTGCAAGACCTTATATCTCTGAGATAGGACTTGTGGGGACTTCGTATGGAAAATACAATCTCCATTTAGGCGCTGATGCAGAAGGTTATAGGCTAAATCAAAAATACAAAGAAGATTTGGATGAAACATCTATCTTACAAGAGTTAGATGGATTGTTTGGTAAATTTTCGAAAGAAAGAAATGGTAAAGAATCGTTTGGAGATTTTGTCAATCGAATCGGGATTCTGAAATAAACTTAGAGTTTCTAAATAGAAATAAGGCACCTGATTTCAGGTGCCAGTATGTAATAATCTTAAAACTAAATTCTCTTTAATCCGCCCAACCCACAAGGATTCTCCTTGGTCCAGTATAGGGTAGTCTTCCATGTGAAACTGAAAAATTATCAATGAATAGAACATCTCCTGTTTGCCAAGGAATGGCGACCATGTGTTTCCAAAATACATTGGAAATTGATTTCATTTCTTTAGGTGAAATCTCTTCTCCATTCCCATAGGTTACATGCACATCGTGTGAGTTTGGTCCTAATAGTTTTTTGAAGCTAGTAATGATCGTGAGTAAAACTGCAACACCAAACGAACGAAGAGTTTTTTGTTTTTTGAAAATTTTCCAAGTTTCACTCACACCCGCTTGGTAATGAAATGTTTGCGAATGGTTATGCCATGCAATTGTACCTGCAATAGGATGTGTTCGAAAGCCAGATTGGTGGTTTGTGATCGTAAGAGAATCTTCACCAAACCAATCCAATTGGAAACGATTTTCTTTCGCAATTTGATTCACCTTATCCAAGTTTGTGGTGCCAAACATTTCATCCCAACGTTTGGTTTTCCAAACAGAAAATCGTTTTTGCGAGGATGGGCCATCATACCTTCTTCTATATCGGATTCCATACTTTTCGATTTTTTCTTTTATTTTGGGATCGATGTTTTGGTAGACCAACCTAAGGTCTGTTAAGGGAGTTTCCCCCCCGTAGGCAGAGGCTTTTTCCGCATAAAAAAATAAAAATTTTGGTGGGTTGTCAAGAAAACTCATTTCCGCATGTTGCATAATAGGGTAATGAGATGGAAGTTCACTTGCCGTGAACACATGTTTTAACACTTCATCGCGAGGGGAAGTGCCTAAGTAAAACTCACCCAATTGTTTCTCTTCTGTTGCAAATAAAATCTCTTGGAAATCGGAAGCTTGGTGGATTGGGAATCCACGCAAAAGAACAGCACCATAGGTTTTTAAGTCCTCTCTCCAATCATTTTGCTGGTTTCGAATCCATCGTAAGAGCTCATCCAACGGTTTTTCTTCCGCTGGTTCATACACAATGGGGAGTTTTGTTTTTCCCACAAAGGATTTCCGGATCCATTCTTTTGTGACAGTATTGGTCTCGCTCATGATACTGTCACTATAACTAAAAGAGCTATGTTATTTCAATTAAAAAATCT
Source organism: Leptospira levettii (assembly GCF_002812085.1). NCBI lineage: Bacteria > Pseudomonadati > Spirochaetota > Leptospiria > Leptospirales > Leptospiraceae > Leptospira > Leptospira levettii. The sequence continues at coordinate 23,912 of NZ_NPDM01000008.1, read as the reverse complement.
GTTATATTAGATAAATATCTACAATAACATCCCTGCGGCTACAGTTTGGTTGGTTCCTTCGTCCACGAGGACAAAACTTCCCGTTCCTCTGATTTTGGAATAAGGATCATAGGCAACTGGTTTTGCCGTCCGGATTGTCACCTTTCCAATTTCATTCAAACCGAGGTTTGGTTGTTCTTTTTTTTCATGGGTACTTGTTTCCACTCTGTATTCCAAAGAACGAATGGATACTTTTACTGCATTTGTCGTTTGGCGCAATAGGTATTTGGAACCTGGTGTCATCACCTTCTGGTCCATCCAACAGATATGTGCTTCTAGGTCTTGGGAAACAACTGGTTCTTTTCCTGTCACAACGAGCATATCACCACGGCTTACATCAATTTCATCTTCTAATCGAATGGTCACAGACATAGGAGCATACGCAGTGGTCAGAGGTCCGTCAAATGTATCGATCGCTTTTATTTTTGAAGTGAGTCCACTTGGTAATACAGTGATGGAATCTCCCACGGTAAAATGTCCACTTCTGATCTGTCCCGCATAACCTCTGTAATCATGGTATTCGGTTGTTTGTGGTCGAATCACGTTTTGTACAGGAAATCTTGGAGCAGGGGATTCTTCTTCTGTATGGATTTCAATTTCTTCCAAAAAGTGGAGTAAGGATTTTCCTTTCCACCATGGCATGGAATTAGAGGGTTCCACAACATTATCTCCGTTTAATGCAGAGATCGGTAAAAAGTGAATGGATTTTAAGTTTAAGTCTTTGGCAAATTCCAAATATTGTTTTTGGATATTTAAGAATACATCTTCTGAAAATTCTACCAAATCCATTTTGTTCACACAAACAACTACATAGGGAAGTCTTAATAATGATACAATATAGGAATGTCTGAAGGTTTGTTCGATCACACCTTTTCTTGCATCGATGAGGATGATGGCAAGGTCTGAATTCGAAGCTCCAGTCACCATGTTCCGAGTGTACTGTACATGGCCTGGGGCATCTGCAATGATGAATTTACGTTTGGGAGTGGAAAAGTATTTATAAGCAATATCAATCGTAATCCCTTGTTCTCTTTCTGCTTTGAGTCCGTCAGTCAGGAGAGCTAGGTTGATCTGTCCATTCACTTGGCCTGCGCGTTCAATCGCTTCTAGTTGGTCTTGGAAAATTGATTTACTGTCGTATAACAAACGTCCGATGAGAGTTGATTTTCCATCATCTACACTCCCTGCAGTGATAAACCTTAAAATATCCATTAAAAATACCCACCTTTTTTTCTTTCTTCCATTGCGGCTTCCGAACGTTTGTCATCCAAACGGGATCCTCGTTCCGTGGTGCGTGAAATTTGAATTTCACGGATGATATCAGCAACTGAATTGGCTTCTGATTCCACAGCTGCTGTACAAGTCATATCACCGACAGTACGAAATCGAACCGTCCTTGTTTCTACTTTGTCGGTACCATCTAAACTGATGAATTTTGAAACGGGGAACACTAATTCCTCTCTCCATACAATTTCCCTTTGGTGAGAGAAATACAAAGAAGGAAGGTCTATCTTTTCTTTTCGAATGTATTCCCAAACATCAAGTTCTGTCCAGTTACTGATCGGAAAAACACGTACGTTTTCTCCCACATGGATTTTTCCATTATAGATATTCCAAAGTTCTGGTCGTTGGAGTTTTGGGTCCCAAGATCCAAATTCATCTCGGACAGAAAAAATTCGTTCCTTGGCTCTTGCTTTTTCTTCGTCACGACGGGCTCCACCGATACAAGCATCAAATTTAAATTCGGCAATGGTATCGAGTAGTGTCACAGCTTGGATTGCATTACGACTTGGGAATTTTCCTTTTTCTTCAACTGCTTTACCTTGGTCGATGGAATCTTGCACATAACGAACAATTAATTTTTCTCCAATTCGTTCTGCGAGTGCATCCCGAAATTGTAGCGCCTCATCAAAGTTATGCCCAGTATCAATGTGAACGAGTGGAAACGGGAACTTACCTGGACGAAATGCTTTGAGTGCAAGGTGAACCAAACAAATAGAATCCTTTCCTCCAGAAAATAATAAGGCAGGTCTTTCAAATTGTGCTGCTACTTCCCGTAAGATATAAATGGCTTCTGACTCTAATTGGTCTAAGTGTGATAGTCGATGGGTACTTGTCATAGTCTATTGTCCTTTTTTTGGTGTGAGTTTTCCATCTACCCAATGCAAACCACATTCCTTTTTTGATTCTTGTTCCCACCACCATCGTCCAGCTCGAAAGTCTTCACCTGGTTCGATGGCTCGTGTACACGGGGCACAACCTATGCTTGGAAATCCTTTGTCATGTAATACATTATAAGGTACATTCTGTTCGCGAATGTATTTCCAAGTCTCTTCAAAACTCCAATGGAGGAGAGGTTGGTATTTGATTAAATTTCTACTTGGATCGGATTCAAATAAAGACATCTCTGTTCTAAATCCAGATTGGTCTTTGCGTAAACCAGTTACCCAAACTTCCATTCCATTTAAAATGGAATCCAAGGGAACGAGTTTTCGGATCCGACAACATTCCTTTCGTAATTCTTGTGAGTCATAAAATGCATTCGGACCGTTTTGGTTTACATAGGATTCGATTTCTTTTGTTTTCGGATAAAAAGCTTCGATTTTTGCCCCATAACGTATGTTTGTTTTTTGCCAAACATCGTAGGTCTCTTGGAATAACCTTCCCGTATCCAATGTGGCAATACGAATGGGGATTTGTTCTGAGAGGATGGCATGGGTGATGGCTTGGTCTTCGAGACCAAAACTTGTTGTGAAAACCACTTTGCCTGGGAATTCAGACGAAAGTCGTTTTAATCCCTCTGCGAGCGATAGGTTGGCATAAGATTCTGTCAAAACTTCCAAATTTCCCATATTTACCCCGTCCTACCATCCAATGTTTTGTATATTGGACGATTTGTAAAGTATATTAGCGGAAATTATTAGATAGAGAAGTCCTCTACATATACCTTTGCCTTTTTGATGCGCAGGTAAACCGTCTCTCCCGGTAGTAAATTGAGGTATTTATAGGTTTCTTGTTCCAGGACGGATTCGATGAGGGTCCCTGTATCCACACGTTTTAATTCCACTCGGACGTTGCGACCCGTGGAATGGATGTATTGGATTTCGGCGGCGATCCCTTGTTCTTTTTCCCTGACAATTTCCACGTCATAAGGTCGCACATAAGCTACCGCATCCGATTCTTTGATATTTTCATGTTCAGAAGAATCAAGGGCGATGTTTCCAATTTTCGTTTTTCCTTCTTCGATACGGCCGTGGAAAAGATTCACATCACCTAGGAAATGGAAGACAAAAGGTGATTTTGGTTTGTTATAAACCTCGTCTGGGCTTCCCACTTGTTCGAGTTGTCCGTGGTTTAAAATCACAATCCGATCACTCACTTCGAGAGCTTCTTCTTGGTCATGGGTGACAAAGACACTTGTGATATGGATTTCATCGTGGAGTCTACGTAACCAATTCCGAAGTTCCTTTCTCACCTTTGCATCCAGTGCTCCAAATGGTTCATCGAGTAATAAAAATTTAGGTTCGATGGCAAGTGCACGAGCAAGTGCCACACGTTGCCTTTGCCCACCCGACAATTCATGTGGATACCGGTTGTGAAATTTTTCAAGTTGTATGAGAGTTAATAGTTTCGAAACTTTTTCTCGGATCTCTTGTTTGGAAGGCCTAGTGGATTTTGGTCTTACTTCCAAACCAAAGGCAATGTTTTCTGCAATGGTCATATGGCGAAACAGTGCATAGTGTTGGAACACAAACCCCACTTCACCATTTTGGATTTTGGCTGAAGACTGTCCGTCGCCAACAAACCGAACAGAACCAGAACTTGCTTCTTCAAGGCCTGCGATGATGCGGAGTAAGGTTGTTTTTCCTGAACCCGACGGACCAAGGAGAGCCACAAGTTCACCATCGGGGATGGTTAAGTTTACATCTTTTAAAGCGGTAAACGAACCAAAGGTTTTTTGTACATTTTGTATTTCGATAGGCATATTAAGATCTCTCGGTACGTTTTTCCAAAATCAATTTGAAGATGAGTGTGAGGAGTGATAAAAACACAAGTAAGGTGGCACAAGCAAAGGCACCTACGGAATCAAATTCATTGTATAACATTTCGATATATAATGGTAGAGTTGTTGTTTTGCCTCGGATGTGTCCACTGAGAACTGAAACAGCACCAAACTCTCCCATGGCTCTTGCATTACATAGAATGATCCCATACAACAAACCCCATTTGATATTGGGTAGGATGATTCTTAGAAACAATTGACTAAAACTGGCACCAAGTAACATCCCTGCTTCTTCTTCTTCACGGCCTTGGCTTTGCATGAGGGGAATGAGTTCTCTTGCCACAAAAGGGAATGTGATAAACACCGTAGCAAGGATGAGTCCAGGAGTATTAAATACAATTTTAATTTGATGTTCTGCTAAGAATTCACCAAAGGTTCCTTGTCTTCCGAATAACAAAAGAAAGATGAGACCAGATACAACAGGTGAAACTGCAAAAGGAGAGTCAATGATCGTGATGAGAAGATTTTTTCCAGGAAAGGAAAACCTAGTAATCGCAAATGCAGCTGTGACTCCAAAGAATGTATTTAAAATCACAGAAACAATGGATACTTTAACGGTCAGGCCAATTGCAAATAATGCATATTCACTTGTGATGGATGAGTAGTATTTTTCCCAACCTTCCGAAAATGCTTCCGTAAACACTGTATAAATAGGCAAAAGTAATAGGATGCCAAACAATGTATAGGCAAGTAAAACAAGAAAAATGGGCAAAAGTTTTGATTTCATGTGAGTTTTTTGGAAGCCCGCTCTTGGAAAAAATTAATGAGAAACATAAATAAAAAGGAAGTGAGTAACATCACAAGTGCGATCGAAGTAGCTTTCTCGTATTCGTATTGTTCCAGTTTGGTGACGATGAGTAAAGGAAGGATTTCTGTTTTACCAGGTAGGTTTCCAGAAATGAATACAACCGACCCATATTCTCCGATACTCCTTGCAAAAGCCATTCCAGTACCAGCGAGTAGAGAAGGCCAAAGTTCGGGTAATAAAACCTTTCGAAAGGTTTGGAAGGGAGACGCACCAAGGCACCTTGCACTTTCTTCTAGTTCTTTGGGAAGTTCTTCAATGACAGGTTGAACAGTTCGAACGACAAAAGGAAATCCAATGAATACAAGTGCAATGACAATGCCAATGGGTGTATAAGCAATTTTGATTCCCCATTTGTCAAAAAAAGAACCAATGATTCCCGTTTGGGAGTAGATCGTAGTAAGAGCAATCCCTGCGACAGCGGTGGGCAAAGTGAACGGTAAATCAATTAATGTATCAAAAAACTTTTTGAAAGGAAATTGGTATCGAACGATTACCCAAGCAAATAAAAATCCAATGAAAAGATTGAGAACCGCGGATATGAGTCCTACACTAAAACTTAAAAAGAGCGCAGATCGAATGCGCTCTTCTGTAAACACTTCTAATATCCCTGTGAATCCTATCCCCAGGGAATGATAAAAAAGTCCAAATAATGGAATGATCACAACGGCAGACGAATAAAAAACTGTGAATCCTAAACTGATCCCTAAATGGATTTTTTTGTACGGCCGTGTTTCAATTTGCATATATTACTTGGTTTTGTAGATGGCATCAAAGACACCTCCATCTGCAAAATGTTTTTTCTGTGCAGTGTCCCAAGTTTCCCCTAAATCGGATAGAGAAAATAATTTGAGATTTGGAAATTCTTTCGCAGAGGATTTGCTTACTTTCGGGTCAATGGGTCTAAAAAAATGTTTTGCAATGATGGTTTGGCCTTCATTTGTAAAAAGAAATTCCAAATAGGCTGTTGCTTTTTCTAAATTTCCTTTTTCCGTCGCAGTTTTTGTCACAACAGCAACTGGGGTTTCTGCACGAATGGATTCCGAAGGATAAACCACTTCTAAACTATTTTTACCAGAACGTTTTTCTTCATCTAACGCTAGTTTTGCTTCGTTTTCCCATGTAATGAGAACATCTCCAATCCCACGATTGACAAACGTAGTAGTAGATCCACGAGCCCCTGTATCTAGAACTGATGTATTTTGGAACAATGCTTTTACAAAGTCAGTTGCTTTCTCTTCGGATTTATACTTTCGTTTTGCATAACCATAAGCGGCAAGGTAATTCCACCTTGCGCCACCACTCGTTTTAGGGTTTGGAGTGATGACAGAGATTCCTGGTTTTACAATATCATCCCAATCTTTGATTTTTTTGGGATTTGATTTACGGACAAGGAAAATGATAGTGGAATAGTATGGTGTACTTTTGTTAGGAAGTTTAGTTTGCCAATTGGCATCAAGTAACTTTGATTTGCTGGCAATGTTATCAATATCATAAGAAAGTGCTAAACTGACTACGTCCGCTTCGAGTCCATCAATCACAGCCCTTGCTTGTTTTCCTGATCCACCGTGGGATTGTTGGATTGAAAATGTTTCTCCTTTTTTTTCCTTCCAAGATTTTAAGAAACTTTTGTTGATATCTTCATAGAGTTCCCTTGTTGGATCAAAGGAAACATGGAGAAACGTCGATTCAGCCAATAGAGAAGTGGCAAGCCCAATTCCCATTATGATAGTCAATATGGCAGAAAAACTTGGTTTAAATTGGAGGAATTGGAGTATTTTTTTCATTTTCTCGTCCTTTTGGTTAATAAAACAAACTAATCCTCCAATTTAGTGAATTTTTGTCAAGGGAAAATCCAACTCTTTTTCGGTCGTACTTGGGTTTCCTGACATAAACCTACAAAGGAAGAAGATAATTCTCTCAAGGAAATCTGGGGAAGTTCGATCCTTAAGGGAGAAGGCACCCCAATGAATGTAAATGTTGATAAACAAAACCTAATTCCCTTCCCTCAAGTTGAATTGAGACATGGCAAAAGGGACGGTGCCGATAACAACTATTTTGCGGTAAAAGAAAGTTTTGGAGAGATTTTAGAAAGGGAATTTCAGATCCATTCTGAGAAACCAAACTCACCATCCGAATGGAAACCATTACAAGCAGAGAAAAATCCATCTGATTCCGCAGCAGATGTTGTTTCAAAAATGGAATCAAACCAACAATCCAATTCGAATGTAATTCCATCAAATGAAGTAAATGACAACAATTCATCACAAAAAACAAACGAAGAATCGAAAGAAGAAATTTCGGAAGAAGAAGACCTAGACCGAGACGCTCTCGAATACAGCATTGGAATATTATCCAACCAACACTTATTTGATCAAAGATTCCTACCTGCCAATGAAGGGAATGAATCTTCGCAAAAAGAAAAAACAGTTGCCCTTTCTATGCAAAAGTCTGCAGTAAAAAATACATCCTATGTTACAAAGGAAGCAAAAACGTTTTTAGATGAGACTAAAAAATTAGCAGAAAGTCTTTTGCAAAAGGACTTGGTCAGTTCAAAACAAATTTTTCTCAATCACAAACAAGATCAGTTAGATTCAATTCCTTCCAATCTAGTGATGTTTCCTGGTTCACAAAAAAAAATTCAAACTGATAAAGTTGTAAACGAACCAAAACACAACACAAACTTGAGTTCGCAAAAAAAAGAAACTGAGCAGGTTGTGTTAAACCAAGTTACATCGTTTCTCCCAAAAGACAAAGGTAATCGAGGATTGGAAAATGAAAATCAGTCGGAATTTTCCCTTCGCAAATTAGATCCAAAAGGCAAAGGTTCGAAACATAACAAATCTGAAACGGTTTTATCTGAAACAAACCAAGAAAAAGATAACTCCAATCTTTCCATCACATCTGATAAAATGGTACGAAGTTTGGGGTTTAAAGAAAAAGAATTCCAAAAACTAAATGAAAACAAAAACCAAGTCCAAAACGAAAAGATTAAAACAGATTCATCTTTTGTGAACCAAGTCCAAACGATATTTTCTTCTAAAATGGGAGAAGAAAATGGGAAATCTTCAGAAGATAAAGGTAACAAACAAGGATTTAACCTACATTCGGTGGAAAATAAACATCACTCCAAAACGGAAGATGTAAAAACTTTGGAACGAAATCAAAAACCGAAAGAAACCAATTTAAAACAAAATTTGGATGAGCTCATCAAACAAGCTAAGTTTGATATTGTTCAAAATGGAAAATCGAGTGCTGAAATCATAATGAATCCAAAAGAGTACGGTCGTTTAACTCTTAAGGTGACTGTTGATGGAGAAAAAGTAGAAGGTCGAATTTTAGTTGAATCAGAAGAGTTACAAAAATCCCTTCAGAACGAAATCCAAACAATTAAGGAAAATTTGAAAGAGTCAGGTCTCGACTTACAAGCGCTCATCATAGATTTATGGGATGACGGGAACCAATTTGCAGAGAGACAAAATCAAAATGAACTTTACCAAACACTGATGGAAACTGCAAAAAACCGCGGAAATATTCAGAAATTGGAAAAAGAAAATGGAGTAGGTTTAGATGATATCTCTTTACCACCTGATTCCAAAGTATTAGAATTTTTTGCCTAAATTTACGAAATAAAAAAAGATCGAGGACAATATGCCAGACGGAATGCAAGATATCTCTACACAAAATTCTGCAAGAACCAAATACTTTGAAGGTGATAGAAGTTTTAATATCCGCAAACATTTGGACCAACTGGAAAAAGAAGAGACTAGTGGATTAAAAGGAATTGAAATCCGAGAAAAACAAAAAGAGTTAGGGAAAGATGATTTTCTAAAACTTCTTTTGACACAACTTTCTCACCAAGATCCAACAAATCCAGTGCAAGACAAAGACTTCATTGCGCAAATGGCACAGTTTTCTTCACTCGAACAGATGAAAAATATTTCTTCTGGGATTGCTCGTATGGAATCTAAACAAAGTTATTCGGTTGTAGGTAAAATTGTATCAGGACCAGATTTAGTGACTGGGGAAGATGTCACTGGTCTTGCTGGTGCGATTTTGTTCGATAATGAAGGAAAAACTTATGTTCGTGTGAATGGTCGTATGCTTGATGTTTCAAAAATCAATTTAATCTCTGATCCAGAGTTATTAAAGTCAGAAACACAGTTCCAACAACAACGTCCGACAAACATTCCAAACAATACGTTAAAAAAACAAGAAGCTTATCAGGATTAATTGAAAAAGGTCGATAAAAAAAGAGAGGATAGAACGTTATGATGAGATCACTTTATTCCGGTGTTTCCGGATTGAAAAACCACCAAGTTAGAATGGATGTTATTGGTAACAACATCTCTAACGTTAACACACATGGATTTAAAACAGAACGTGTAACGTTCCAAGATATGATCTCACAAGAATTGCAAGGTGCATCTGAACCAAACGAAAGGATTGGGGGAACAAACCCAAAACAAGTAGGTCTTGGATCTCTCATTGCTGCGATTGACAAAATCATGACTCAAGGTGCCTTACAAACAACAGGCAAAAACACTGACCTTGCTGTATCTGGGGAAGGATTTTTTATCGTTAAAGATGGTGACAAACAGTTTTATACTCGTGCTGGTGCGTTTAACGTCGATAAAAATGGTTTTTATGTCAACCCAGCCAACGGACTTAAAGTACAAGGTTGGAATTCAAGACTTGATGACACTGGAAATAAATACATCAACTCTGCCGGGTCTTTAGAAGATATCGTAATCCCATTATATTCCAAAGAACCTGCTCGAGCTACAAGAAATGTTGATTTTCAATCTAACCTCAATGCAAGTGTAGCTGCTGTTCCTGCAGATGCAACTGAAGAAGACATCCAACGTTATATCAATGACCCAGACCCTCGCCAAAGACGTGGCCATGTAACTTCTATTAACGTGTATGATGAATTAGGTAACACTCGCCAAATGGGAGTGGAATTTTACAAAATGCGCGACAATGTTTGGAAGATGCGTTTTAAACTAGAAGATGCAAGCCAAGTATCTGTTGATGTGAATGGAACTGGTGGTGAAAACACAAGTGTTTCTGGAAATACTGAACTCGAAGTTTCCTTCACACCAGATGGTAAAATCATCAGTGTATCAGATGGTGTGGATTCACAAACAACTGGAAAACTCCAAGCAGATATTTCCTTCCGTATTCCAGGCAATCCAACAGCCCAAAAATTCAGTTTGAATCTTGGGGAAGCAGGACTTGTGGGTGGAATCACACAATTTTCTTCTGATTTCACAACCAAAGCGGTGAAACAAGATGGTTACCCAATGGGTTATATGGAATCGTTTTCCATTGATAATACAGGAACTGTTACGGGAGTTTTCTCTAACGGAGTCCGCCAACCTCTTGCACGAGTTGCTCTTGCCAACTTCACAAACCCTGCTGGTCTCAATAAAGAAGGGGACACAATGTATAGTTTCTCTCTCAACTCTGGGGAAGCAAACATTGGAGAAGCAGGAAGCCAAGGTCGTGGAAAAATCAATGCTGGCCTCCTAGAGATGTCAAACGTTGACCTTTCTGACCAATTCACAGATATGATTGTGACACAAAGGGGTTTCCAAGCAAACTCAAGAACCATTGTGACATCTGACCAGATGATCCAAGAAGTTTTAGGTCTCAAACGATAAGAGTAGTGGAAGGACGGGGGTAACCCCGTTTTTTCCTTGAGTTCTGCAAAATTCTAAGAAAACTAGGTCAAACTAAACTTTTTAGAATTGTTTCAATTGTCACGTTTTCAAAAAAATACACTCCTCATTTTCACACTTCTGGCGTCAGTCGCCTATGCTCCGTTATACTATTCTATTAAGAATGTAATTAAAAAAGAATCGATTCCAATTACTTTAGAAACTCCAGAGACTGTTGTTTTTTTTAGTTTAGGAGAGTTTGATTCCAAAGGGCAAATGAGTGACCCAAGGACAATACAACTTCTTTTGGAAACAACCCATTTCCAATTCCAAAACACTACGGATGCTGTGTATTTGGGAAAACACCAAGAACTTTCACCTTCCAAACAAAGTCGTTCGGAAATCATACTAAATGGAACCTTCCAATGGGAAGAAAAAGGAATCAAATTTACGCCTAAACTTCGTTATGTGGAATCTAAATCTACAACGACAGGAAATCCTATCTTTGTGAAATACGAAGAACGAGGCAAATTGATTTCGGAAGTCCAATCTTCGCTCACTCATTTGGTAGATGAAACGATAAGACTCAACAGACTCATCAAACGGAATCCACAATGGGTTTTCGTATCAGAGGAAGAAATTCTTTCTGAATCAGAATTTGTTAAACTCTCAGAATATGATTTTAACGTTAGTTCCGAGAGTCGAAAAACTTTTTTAGTTTCTCTCAATTTAAAAACCAATTTTACAGAGTGGCTTAAGTTTAAGGACCGATTGGAGAAACAAACTGAGGATAACTTAAAGGAGATATGGAAAGAAGTTGGTTCCAATCCAAAATTATCTAAGTACTTACGTTTCCAAGTTGCTAAAAACATATCTCATTTTTATTTCAATAAGGCTGAATATCCTAAATCAATCGAATATGCAAATTTTGCTAAACGAGAAAAAGAATCCTCTAAACAAGTCTTTCATAGTGATTATGCAGACATTTTGTCTTTAATTGGGAAATGTTTGGTGTTAGATGGAAAAAAAGAGGAATCAATATTTTACCTAACATCAGCTAAAAAAATCTATGAAACCTTGGGACTCTTAAATGATCCAGAAGGAATACAAAACTCCTATTTTTATGGATTGGTGTTATTTGATGTTTCTCAGTTGGAACTTTCTGCATATGAACTTTCTTCCATCCAAGGGAAACTCGGTGATGTATACCAAACAATTTATTTGGATTACAATTTAGCACAAACTCTCTATAGATTGGGCCGATATGAAGGGACAATCACATTGTTAAAAGAACAACGCACTAAAATCTTTGAAGTTTCTATTCCGAATTTTGATATTGCATTACAATCTCTATTATTGTATGGAGCAGCACAATATAACGTTGGAAATTGGAGTATCGCCAAATCAGTTTGGAAATCAATTCTCCATGCGAAATCTACGTATGCTATTGAAGAAAAACCTTATTATCGATTTGCACTTTTTAATTTGAGTGTTTTGTCTAGGCAAAGAAATTATTTCGAAGAATCGGAAGAGTATTACAAGCAATATGTAAAACTTTCTCCATATGGCCAAATCGAACCATTACCAACAACTGTAAATTTTGAAATTGGTAAACCAATTTATCCTTACACATGGAATCTAACAAATAATGGACTTTTTTCTGAATTGGAAGAAAAAACGATCCGTTCATATACTGGTAGGTATTTATTCCAATCCCAAGATGAAGAGATTAGGGCTAGAACCTACGAAAACCGATTAGAAGATACCAATTTAATCTTAGATGACCTATTGAATCCAAATGCTTATCTCTCAAAATCAATGTTAGTTCTCAGAAAATCATTGTTTGGTGACCTAAAATTACATGAGAGAGGTAACCAAGTTGTATTTTTAGACATCGGTCCTGCATTAAACCATCCTGAGTATCCAGGTGTCACTTCACAGGCGGTAGCAAAACATTTTCCCAAAATGGAAGTTGTATTATGGGAACTACCGGGAGAAGTGGAACTATTCTTAAAAAAAGTAAAACCTGAATTGAAAGAAAAGTTATACGCTTTTTCTAATATTAGGATCCTGTCTGCGGACGGAGTTGGTGATTTTTTAACCGAATACAATGATCCCAAACATTGGATACTCAGGAATCGTTCCATTCCCAATTTGAAGCAAAAAACCATTGTCATACGAGCAGCTAACTCAATTGATATTTACGAACCTTACACAAAAATTTTACCTCATTTTCAAAACCTTGGTAAGGTATTGAAAGAGAACCCTGTTTTGTATTTTTTCAATCGCAGTATTTTACTGAAACCCAAAGGAAAAGAAAAGTTTATCCTTATCGGAAACCAATCCATACGAGGGTTTCATCATAATTTCCAAAGTTTAGATCGTAATGGAGAACCTCCTTATTCGATCCTTCCATTTAGTATCAGCGAAGAGGTGATACCATGATCTCGATCGAAATTGATTTTATTTATTTTTTTGCATCTCTCCTCTTTTTGCAGTATAGTTTGCTTTCTATCACAAAGAATGAGAACAAAAATTTGTTCTTAGTGTATTGGTTGAGTCTTTCTGTCATCGGAATTTTATTCTTAATCTCTCTTTCAAAATGGGAATTTTCCGTTTTTGGTTGGGATACCCAATCCATTTTTTTTCTTCTTACAAAAACCAACCTAATTTTATTTTTCGCATTTCAGGTGTTAGGAGAACGAATATTCTCCTATTCTCGCATCGCTGGATTTTTCATTTTAGTTTTACTGACTCTTTTTTTTGGATCTTTTTTGTATTGGATCCATTTGTTTCAATCGCAACTACTTGCTCAGGATGAGTCTAGGCTTTTGCCGTTCACGATTGCCATGGGTGCTTTTGTATGGACTCGGGAAATGTTTTGGAATCCCCAAAATTTAAACGAATCAAAGTTAGTGGAAGAAGATAAACAGAATCTATTATTTTTGTTTTTACCTTGTATCCTATTCCTTTTATCACCTTACAAATCTAATTATGAGTTCATTGAAATGATAGGGAAACCAGTGGTATTGGGATTTTCTTCCTTAATTGGTTTTTCACTCATTTCACAATACCTAAAAGTTTCCATACCAAGAGAAGCTGAAATCGGTGTATGGTTAGGAAGTATTGGATTTTCGACAGCGATGAGTGTGGAATTAGTGGTGAGTATTCCTTTGGCATTTGTAATCGGAATGTTCGGCCGAGGAATCTATTTTTACCTAGATGAATTGAAATGGTCAGATTCTGGAAAACGGGGAGTTGTTTCCTATTTGCTTCCTTCCGTAATAGCAACTTTTTTGCCTTTTTTAGTCATCGAACCAAAAGATTGGAATCACGCACCCTATGTCTTGTTAGGAGTCCAAGTCTTATATTTTTTGAGTTTTTATTTGATTTCAAGTTTAGTTTTTGGCTTTCTACTTCTAATCAAACCAAAGTCAGTATAAATTTTTGAAAAAACAATCGACAGTGAATTTTTTGCTGTCGATAGTAATTCTGTGAACCCATCTTCGGATTCGAAATACATCATCACGGATGACCCTTTTTTTGAAGGTAAAATTTCCGATTTTTCTAAAAAACTAAAAACTAAAGTCCTTTCCCTCTCCGATTTACCCAATACAGATTTTGATTCACAAGGTAAAATCATAAAACTCTTATTTTACATCTCTCGTTATGAGTTGGAAAATAAACATAAAGAAATCCATCAGTTTTTAAAAGAAAATCCTACAATTATGTCCAACATCATTGTTCGGGCACCTATCGACTACACAGGTTATATGGCATTGTCGATTGAGGAGGAATTGTTTTTCACTAATGTTCCAGATGATGCTCCTTTGGTTTTTCTCATCAAAAATTTGGTAAATGCATTTACCAGCTTACAAATGATTGTTGATAAATTTGAACTACAAAAACGTATCAATGTATCTACAAATGAAATCTCAAAATTAACAAAAATTGGAATCAGTTTAGCGAATGAAAAAGATTTTACGAAATTACTTCGAGATATTTTGAATTCTGCAAGAGAGATTTCCAATTCAGATTCTGGTTCATTGTATTTGGTGGAAAAAGATGAACGGGGAAATCCAAGAAATTTACGTTTTAAAATTTCTGCATTGGATTTGAATAGTGATGAATTCATCCTGCCTATCAACAAAAAAAGTATCGCAGGTTATGTTGCCTTTACTGGTAAACAATTGAATATACCAAACGTATACGAACTTTCAGGCAAAGAAGAATATAAGTTCAATAGTGATTTTGATCGAATGAGTAATTATTACTCAAAGTCGATGTTGGTGGTTCCCATGAAAGACCACCATGATGAAGTGGTAGGTGTCATCCAACTCATCAATCGTAAAAAGAATTTTCAGACCAAATTGACGTTAGATGAAATGAAATCTAGTTCAGTTTTGGATTATGATAAATACTCGGAAGAACTGGTGATGGCAGTAGCAGGACAAGCGGCTGTTGCCATCCAAAACAATAACCTTGTACATGAAATTGAAACCTTATTCGAAGGGTTTGTTACTGCTAGTGTATCAGCCATCGAATCTAGGGACCCAACAACATCAGGTCATTCGTTTCGGGTGGCTCAATACACGGTTGGACTTGCTGAATCTGTGAATGGAGTACAGGTTGGACGTTTTAAAGATGTTCACTTTAACGAATCTCAAATTAAAGAAATTCGTTATGCTTCCTTATTACATGATTTTGGAAAAGTTGGTGTCAGAGAAAAGGTTTTAGTTAAAGCCAAAAAATTGGAAGATTATGAGTTGGATCTCATTCGTTGGAGATTCCAATTTATATTGAAAGATGTAGAAGCAAAACTTGCACAGAAAAAAATTGAATACTTAAAAAAACACGGTAACAACGGTTATCCTCAGTTTGAAAAATCAATCGAATTAGAATATACATTAGAGAAAGAAAAATTGGAAGAGATGGTTCGTGTCATTACCGATTCGAATGAACCAACTATTTTGGAAGAGGGGAATTCAAACTTTTTAGAAGAAATTTCGAAAATGAGTTACCACACAACTGATGGTAACCAATTGAGTTTGTTACTTCCAAAAGAGTTTAATTTTTTATCAATCCGTCGTGGTTCTTTGGATTTTGAAGAAAGAAGGGAAATTGAATCTCATGTGGAACATACGTTTCAATTTTTATCCAAAATCCCGTGGACAAGAGAACTCAAAATGGTTCCAAGTATCGCACACGGCCACCATGAAAAATTAAACGGTTCGGGATACCCAAGAGGGTTGTCTGCGGTCGAGATACCCGTCCAGGCGAAAATGATGGCCATTGCCGATATTTTTGATGCACTTACCGACCAGGATCGTCCTTATAAAAAAGCTGTGCCACTTGATCGGGCGTTTGATATTTTAAAAATGGAAGTACGAGACCAACACATCGATGGGGACCTTCTAGACCTCTTTATCGAAAGTCGTGCTTACGAAAAAATTCAGCACAAACGATAAAAAAAACCTGAAAAAAAGTTCGTCTTTTAAAGCACCTCCGAAACTTGTGTGTCTAAGCATTAGGAGGAGACATGAACCAAACTCTAAAAGGTCGCACAGTGATCATTACTGGCATTACAGATGCGTCCTCACTTGCACTTATCATTGCAAAAGAATGTAAAGACCAAGGCGCCAAACTCATTTGCACGGGACTTGGAAAAACACCCTTTCACAAAAATTTATCTGAAAACAGCATAAACTTTTTAGATCGTACCTATGCAGATTTTCAAAATACCGTAAAAAAAGAATTAGGTGAAGATGTGATCACCTTTCCTCTCGATGTCACCATCCAAGAGAGTATAGATTCCTTTGCTGACTTTTTATTGGAAAAAAAAGAAAGTATTCATTCTTTATTACACTCCATTGCAATGGATAAAACCATTCGCCAAGGGAAAGTTAAGCCAATCATGACCGTATCAAGAGAAGAGTTTATGGATGCAATGAACGTTTCTTCTTTTTCGTTACTTGCGATTGTCCAAAGCCTTTATAACCGCAATCTTTTAGCTACGGGAGCATCTATAGTTGCTCTCAGTTACTTAGGTGCTGAAAAAGTTGTGGTTCACCCATATAAAAACATTGGTGTTGCCAAAGCTGCACTCGAGCGACTTGTGAAAGAGATGGCTATGGAACTAGGTCAAGAAAAAGAAATCCAAGTGAATGCGATTCGATTTTCTCCTTACCGCGCAAGTAAGGCTGGTTCTGCGATCGAAGGATTAGAAGAAGCAGAAATCCACTGCCAAACTTCCTCTCCACTTGGGAATGCAAAAGCAAAAGATCTTGCAGAAGAAGTATGTTATTTGTTCCGTCCTTCCAATCGAATCACAGGTGAAATCCGACATGTGGATGGTGGTTACCATATCCGAGGATAAAACTTAAACTAGGGAAGATCCAAAAAAATCTTGGATTAGATTTTTAAAGTGATTCCCTCTCTCTTCAAAGTTTTTGTAGAGATCAAAACTGGCACCTGCCGGTGAAAAAATTACCGTCAGGGTTTCCTCTTTTTGAAATTCGGAATTGGTTATCCATTCATGATCAATTCTTTCTTTTATGTCTGTTATTAATGATTTTAAATCATCAAAATAAAAAACTGGCAATCCCGTAAGATTTAAATCCTCACTCCAAACTTCTTTTGCTTTTCCAAAGACAAATAGAGGACATTCTAACTCTTTCCATCTTTTTATCAGTGGAAAAATTGGTTCCACTTTGGGAATTCCACCTAATATTAGATAAATGGGATCACCTTTTTGAAAACCAGAGATTCCAGATAACATTGAATGTAAGTTAGTTGATTTTGAATCATTGATGAATCGAATGGATTGGTATTTTTGACTGATGGTTTGTGTGGGAATGGATTGAAACCTATGAGGCAATCCATCAAATGTTTCCAATTGGCTTTGGATTTGGTCCGGACTTAAACCTACAACCTCAGCGAGAGCAATGGCAAAACATAAATTCATGAGGTTATGTTTTCCTTTTAAAGGGAATAAGGAAACATCATACTCATGATTCGGTGTATGGATTTTATTTGGGTTTTGTGTGACAAAATAAGATTCCTTTTCTCCAACCAAATGTAAATTGGAATGAGTAGGAATCACAAATGGTGTATAATTAAAAAAAATTGGATTCACAAAACATTGGTGTTCCTTGTCTAACAAATTTTGAATTTTCCATTTTGCAAGTGCATAGGATTCCATTGTTTTATGCCTTTCTAAATGATCGGAGGCAAGATTTAAGATCGCTGATGCCGTCAGTTGTAAGTTAGGTGAATCATCCAATTGGTAACTTGATAATTCTAATACAACAATTTCTGGATTTTCCCTGCAAAACGAAGTAAACGGAACTCCAATATTCCCTCCCATTTTTGCATTTGGGTATTTTTTCTTTAGCAGATGATACGTTAAAGCCGTTGTTGTCGATTTACCATCGGTGCCAGTGATCCCAATCACTGGACCATTGAAAAAAATTCTGCCGAGTGCGATCTCACTTAAGATGGGAATTTGTTTCCCACGTGCAAATTCTAAGATTGGATGATCAGGTAGAATTCCAGGACTTTTGATGATACAATCAATTCCATCGAGGATTTCTTGTGGCATTTGATCGGACAAAACTTTCAGATACAGACTTGGATTTGCTTTCTCTGGGAAACGATCCGCGAGAATCACTTTTTTCCCAAGGGAATTGAGTAGGAGAGCTGCCGAATCACCGGAGGACCCGCCCCCTAAAATGAGATAGGAATCAAGATTTTTAAGGTCATTGGGGCTGAGCATGGATTGAGAAAACATTGATTGACACTCCGTTAAAATACATTGATTTTGTAAAATCATATCAGGTTGGGTAAATAGGTGCTGAAACACGAAGTGAAAGACGGAAAACTAGTCGTTTATTTGGAAGGTCGATTGGACGTTTCTGTGGCGAATGAAGTGGAAGAGGGACTCACTGAACTCATTGACTCTTTAGGTCATAGAAAGGTTCTTCTCAATATGAAAGATGTCGAGTACATGTCGTCGTCTGGGTTTCGTGCTTGCATTTCTACTTTACGCAAACTCAATTCCAAAGAAGGATTTCTTAAGATTTCCAATATCAAACCAGCTGTGAAAAGGATCTTTGATGTCATCGAACTCACTTCTTTATTCGATATTTATGATTCAGAGGAAGCAGCGTTAAAATCCTTTTAGCCAATTCATTTGAATCCTATTTTACACAAAATTGTAGAAACGAAACACTCTGAAATCAAAGAAAGTCGTGGTAAGGTTTTACCCGACAGAACGATTCCCATTCGAGATTGGAAATCTCATCTCAAAACAACATCCATCTCAGTGATAGCCGAATGCAAAAAAGGGAGTCCTAGTGCAGGAGTGATCCGGCATGATTACGATCCAGTCACCATCGCATCCGTCTATGAAAGTTCAGGGGCGGGTGCCATTTCTGTCCTCACTGACAAGTCATATTTTTATGGATCCTTAAGTGATTTACAATCCGTCGCCCATAAAGTTTCTGTTCCAGTCATTCGTAAGGATTTTATTTTAGATCCCATTCAAATCGATGAAGCCTATGCTTATGGTGCCTCTGCGATTTTACTCATCGTTCGTATCCTTTCCCCTGAACAATTAAAACTTTTACACGAACATGCGACACGTCTTGGTCTTGCTGTTCTTGTGGAAACCCATAACCAAAAGGAAGTGGATATTGCACTAGACATAGGCGCAAGTACCATTGGGATCAATACTCGTGACCTAGATACATTCCAAATTCACAAAAATTTGATCGAACAAATTGCACCTAAATTGGATTCGTCTATCATCCGAGTGGCTGAGTCGGGAATAGAGTCATTTGAAGATTGGCAAAAATACAAAGGAATGATTGATTCTATGTTAGTCGGAACTTTTTTTATGAAGAGTAAAAATATTCCCGCTGATTTTTTGACTCTCCTCAATGGTAAAACTGCCCTCAAAGCAAAAAATGAATAGAGCACAAATGAAATTCGCTCCAATTATTTGAATTAAATGTTGTTTTATTTATAAATTCGGATTTTTTAATATAGAAAATTATGGCCTGGAAGTCATTCTTAAAAGGTATCTTCCTCTTTTTAGCCTACATTGGTTCTGCCAAATTGGGTATGGAATATTTTGCATTCCAACCTATGAATTTGGCTGTATTATGGATCCCTTCTGGGATTGGTCTAATCGGATGTATATTTTTCGGATATCGATTTTTCCCAATTGTTTGGTTAGCAAGTTTTCTTGCAAATAAAGATGGATTGATTAGCAGTCAATTCCAACTCACACAGTTTCAATTGTATCTCAGTATTTGTTTAACTGCGACAGTTGATGCGTTTCAATCAGTTCTCGCCTATTATTTCTGGACTAAAAAAATCAGAAAAAACCTCAATTCGACAAAAGATAATTTTTATTTTATCTTATATGTTGCCTTTTTCTCTAGTTTGATTTCGATTTTACTTCTTGGTTTTGTTCTAAATTCCTTTGGATACTTTCATAACTTAAATTTAAATGAAATCGTTCGAACCCTCGTTGTAATTACCTTTGGTGATACAATTGGAATTTTTATCACTGTTCCAATGTTTATGGCTTGGAGGAAATTGGTATGGAAGGAGTTATCCTTACGTCTCGTTTTCTGGACAATCCTATTTATCGTTTTCCAAGCAGTGATTGTTTATCAATTTCCATATTTATTTTTTCTTTCGTTTCTGATATTGATTTATTTAGGGTATCGATTTCAAATCAAAGGAGTCACTTTAGGCGTATTTTTATTGTATTTGTCGAGTGTACTCATGACTCGATTGGGAGTTGGGCCATTTGTACAGCCAGTTATTTTTGATTCTTATATTTATCTCATCTCATTTTTAATCCCGTATGCAATTCTTGCTGAGTTTATTACCTTACAATACCAGAGGTTACTCTATAATCGTTTTGAGTTGGAAAAAAAAGTATATGACCGAACTAAGTTACTCAGAACTCAGATTTTTGAAAAAACACAAGCGATTGAAGCATTACACAAATCCGAAAAACTATTAAGTGAGTCGAATCGCACAAAAGATATATTTTTTTCGATCATTGCTCACGACTTACGGAATCCTTTAGGTTCCTTTAAACAAATCACAGAATTGATGTACTCGGACTTTGATACCTATACTGATTCTGAAAAAAAGGAAACCATTTTCGAAATTAAAAAATCTGCCTCAAGGGTTTATAGTTTGTTAGAACAACTTCTCGATTGGGCAAGGACTCAGACAGGAAACATGCCCTTCCGACCGAAAGAAATCAACCTTCGGACAATTGTTTCTAAGATTACAGAACAAATGACTGCATTGATTCAGAAAAAAGGGATTCAGTTCACCGTAGAGATTCCTGAAAAGTTTTCGTTTGTGTATGCAGATTCTGAAATGATCCAGGCAGTCTTACGGAATTTGATTTCCAATTCGATTAAGTTTACCAATGACAATGGAAAAATCCAAATTTCTGTATCACAAGATGAAGATGGTGTCCGAATCGAATGCAAAGATAATGGTGTAGGAATGAATAGCTCTGATTTAGAGAAATTATTTCGATTAGATGCACAATTAACAAGTATAGGGTTAGAAGGAGAAAAAGGCACGGGGCTTGGTCTCATTTTATGCCATGAATTTGTTAAATTACATGGTGGAGAAATTTGGGCCACAAGTGAAAAAGGGAAAGGAACTACTGTTAGTTTTCGATTGCCTGATCCCAAATAAAATTTGATAAAATTCTGATCTGTCTTAATCAACGATTAAGATACATTTTCTTCTAGATTTGGTTTTTGGCTGTATGGCAAATATACGATGAATTTTGTATTTCCTTTTGTCGATTTTACATCAATGATACCCTTATGTTTTTCAATGATTTGTTTTGAAATGTACAAACCGAGACCTGTTCCTTGACCAATTGGTTTTGTTGTAAAAAATGGATCAAAAATTTTATCTAATATTTCTTTGGGTACTCCAGGACCTGAGTCTTCAATGCAGACATAAGCAAATGGATTATTTTTTAAGATGGTCTGATTGATTTCGATATTTAGTTTTCCCTTCCCATTCATTGATTGGATTGCGTTTTGGATCATATTGGTCCAAACTTGATTGAGTTCATCCGGATAACATTCAATTGGTGGGATATTGACAAAATTTGTTTTTAATTCGATTCCATGTTTGAGTGAACCTTGTAAAATTGTTAGAATTTGATTCAGAGATTCTGATAATTGAATGGTTTTGATTTCTGCTTTTGGGTCAAAATGGGTGAAGTTTTTGAGAGCTTGTGCGATTTTAATGGCTCGATTTGCAGAAGATTGGATGGCATTCGTCCCTTGTAGAATCGTGACAATTTTTTCTGTTAATAATAGTAATGCTTTGGAATTGGAATCATGTAAAATCTGAAGCCATTCTTTTGGTACTTCCTTCACTCCTAAGGTAACAAAAATATCTGCATATTGTTCGCTAAATTCAATTTCATTATTTTCCAAATCATTTAGAAATTGAGATTTTTTTTGTCTAAATTCGATTCCTGTTGGTAAGTTCTCTTGGTTTAATGCTTGTTCAATGAGAGTGTAAACAAAGGGAAAACTCTTTTTGGAAATGGATTCCAACTGTGGGAGTTGTTTGAAAAAATCAGAAATATTTTCTCTAATAGAATCACTTGTCAAAATCACCGCACTTAAAGGCGAATTGATTTCATGAGCGACACTTGTTACGGTCATACCAATTGACGATAATTTTTCGGATTGTATTAATTGGAACAATACGTCCTTAAATTTGATTTCTGCAGATACAATTTCACCAGATATATGTTTTGATAAAAATAGAGACTGGAAAAATACAAATAGAAGAAGACCAAGATTTAAGTACATTGGTTCTGATCGATGGACAAGAGTTAAAATGATATCATTTGTCGCAGCACCGATTAAAAACAATATGGATAACCCTAAATAGATGTAACCTGATCGTTTGTCTTGGATATAACGGAAGATCAAATAAAAATGTAAAATTAGAATCGGAATGATGAGGCACAGGACATAGAAGTGATAAGAACTGATAGACCTCACACTGCCAAAAATTGTATTGAATAGTGGAATCAAAATCAGAAGTGAAAATCCATAGATGATCTTTTTGTTTATGTATTCCTTCGTAAGGCAATGGATATAAAACAATCCTGCAATCACTCCCGAATATTCTGTAAACAAATCAATTCTGTAGACTAGTTCTCCCATTTTTTTGCCAGTTACCAAGAAGAGACTTTGGGAACCCGTGGATAAAATTTGGAAAAACATTAAGATACAAAATAGAAAAAAGTATAGGGATCCTTTCACTTTTTTTCGAGTGAAATAAATTCCCAGTTGGTATAAGCCTAAAAAAACAAGTCCACCTGATAAGATTGCTTCTTGTAAAATGGAAACTTGGATCGATTTATATACCTCTTCTTCTATTCCTATGATAGGTGGAATCCGAATCCCACCAAAATGGTAAAATCGATTTTTAACATAAAAGGTAAGTGTCACCTGAGGTCGGTTTGTTGGATTTAGTGAAAAAATTCTCGGCATGCGATCCATAAAACCGTCTTCATCGAATGAACCAAATTCTCCTATTAGTTCTTTGTCTTGGAAGATTTTACAATCAGAGTGTATCATCGGTAAATGGATTGCTAAACGTAATTCATCTTTGGGAAGTAGGATTGTGATTTGGTAGGTGCCAATTCCCAAACCTTCTTCAATAGTTTCATTCTGGAACTGGTTCCAATTTGGTGTGTTTGGAATGGAGATTAAAATGGTATCTTTTGTATCAACATCCGTGAAAACACCAGGCGTAAATTTCCATTCTCCATGTAATGGGAGAGTCGTTTGGCTCTGAAACGAGTTTGTTTGTAAATTTAAGACAGCATTTTGGATTTGTGGGAGTGTTTCTTGAGATTGTTTGCAAAAAAGAAAAATAAGGAAACTTAAGAATACGATTATTTTTGCATATACATTCATTTGTTTACAATTTGTTTCCAATCGGAATGCGCCCTTTAACTGATTTGATTTTTTGGGATGGTCAAGTTTATTTTCTAAATTTCTAAGTTCAGAATTTAGAATCATTGTAATAGTCGAATGACGTATGTTAGCAAGGCCTCTGCCGAGAATTGGTCAATTAAGATCACAAAAATCAGCTTCAATTTTAGTTCACTACAATCAAATTGGGAAATGGAATGTTTGCGAAACGTCGTTTTTTAGTTTTCTATTCCTGAAAAAAAAGAATGAATCCGGGACAATTTTTACAATAGATGGTTGACGTAGAGTGTACATTCCCAATGATGGTGAAACGGTGATTGAGT